>NZ_JBITJV010000002.1:0-179788 GCF_044460385.1 Streptomyces sp. NPDC050121
CGGATCAACGTGCTGTTCGCGATGCTCCGCGACGGCACCTTCTACGAACCCCGAACCCCACGCCTCGCTTGACGAAAGACATAGAGGCACCCCCCTGAGGGGCGACGGTTCCGTCGTCGGCCTCGTGCGACCACAGTCGGCGTGTCTGTGAGCCGCCGGCGCCGACTGTCCCGCAGGTGCCGAGGGGGAAACGCCGGCGACGTCGGACCGGCACGCGAGCCGTTCCGCCACGCGCAGTCGCGTGACGTCGGCACTCCTGCGTAGCGAGGTCGGCCTCGGACACCACACCCATGAGGTGCTCCAGATCGTCCACCACGAGTACGGCGGTGACGTCGTTCGCCGCCAACAGGCTGACGATCTCGCCACGTGAGGCGGCTGGAGGCCCGCTCCTCGTGCACCCGTCGCCGTGGAGAAGACCGTGGCACTGCACACCTCACGCGACACGGCGATCAGCGACCCCCTCGGCGAAGCGGTCGACCGGGTGTCCACCGCGGCGGGCTTCCCGGCCCTGCTGGCAGCCGGCGGACGATGGCGTGCCGAGCGGCGCTGGACCGCAAGTTGCCGCGACTGGAGGAGATCCCGTTCGACAGCGAGCGCAAGCGGATGACGACCGTGCACCGCAGGCCGGAGTCAGGACTGTGGGTCGCGTGCAAAGGGGCGCCGGAATCCGTGCTCCGGCCGCAGATCCTGGCCGACGGCCCGGAAGCGCTCGCCCGAGCGGCCGCACAGGCAGAGGCGCTGGCACGCCGTCCAGGCGGCGGGCGTCTATCTGCCGCCCCTGCGGGAGCTGCTGGGCACGGAGCCACTGCCGCCCACGGACCTGGCAATCGTCGCCGTGGTGTCCGGCCTCGGCCATGTCGTCATGCGTCTCCAGGCCCGGCTGAAACCGGAACGCCCACCGCGCGGGGGCCCACCGCAGGCTCGAGAGCGCCCCGCCCGGCATGCGCACGGCAGACGCGGAATCCACACTGGTCTGTAGGAGTACCGGCCGGGGTGAAGCCAGGCTCCATGGGCTCTCCCCCCGCAGGTCACGACGCTCGAAGGAGACGACCATGACCACTGCCCGGGAGATCATGCACGGCGGTGCCACCTGCATCCAGGAGAACGAGACGCTGGAAGCCGCTGCACGCAAGATGCAGGAACTGGACGTCGGAGCCCTCCCGATCTGCGGCGAGGACGACCGGCTCCACGGGATCATCACCGACCGTGACATCGTGCTGAAGTGCGTTGCCAAGGGCAAGGACCCCAAGACCATGACCTCGGGCCTGCTCGAACAGGGCAAGCCGGTCACGATCGACGCCGAGGCCGATGCCGACCAGGTCCTGAGGGCCATGGAGGAGCACCGTATCCGCAGGCTGCCGGTGATCGACAACCACCGTCTCGTCGGCATGATCAGCGAGGCGGACCTCGCCCGTCATCTGCCCGAGGAGCGGGTGGGCCACTTCGTCGAGGTCGTCTGCGCGGCCCGCTGATCAGCCGACGGGTCATCGCACTCTCACGCGTACTGCCGTGACCTTGTATTCGGGGCAGGACGTGACGGTGTCCGCGTAGCTGGAGGTCAGGCGGTTCACCCCGCTCGCGGGGAAGTGGAAGGAGCTGAACACCTGGCCGGGGGCCGGCAGGAGCCGGCGGGGCTGAGCCGGTCGTCGGAGCAGAGCGCGGGCAGCTCGATTCCGGCCGCCCGTACCGCCGAGAGCAGTGAGGCTCCCTCGGGAACGGCGACACCCGTGCCGTCGACCTCAACCTCGCTCCAGCTCACAGCTCCCATCCCGCCAGTCGCTCCCCGTAGGCGCGGGCCAGGCTGCGCACCGCGGGTGGGATGCGCCGCCCGAAGGCGCACAGGCTCGCCTCGGCCAGAACACGCCCGAGCCGTTCCCATTCAGGTCCGGGTGGGGTGTCGACGGACGCCAGCTCCAGGCCGCGACGCGAGCCCACGCGGCAAGGGGAACAAGCACCACAGCTCTCCGCCTCGGCGAACCGCCAGATGTGCCGCAGCACCTCCTCCGGGGCCACCCCCTGGTCGAAGGCGACCAGCCCGGCGTGGCCGAGCGCGGCGGTCGATGACATCCGCTCCCACCCGGCCTCCGCCGGCTTCCCGCCCGGCCACCCGCGCCTGCGCACCCTCCTGGGAGTCGCCATCAGCGTCCGCGGTGCGATCTACGGTGACCTCTACCTGTCCGAACGACGCGACGGACAGCCCTTCGACGTCCACGACGAGAACATCGTCGTCGCCCTGGCCGGCGCCGCCGGTATCGCGATCGAAAACGTCCGCCTGTTCGAGCAGGCGCGTGCCGGGTCCGAGCAGTTCCAGCGACTTCTGCTGCCCACTCTGCCCGACCTGCGGCCCTTTGACGCCGCCGCCATCTACCGGCCCGCCGCCCAGCCTCATCCCCTCGGTGGGGACTGGTACGACGCCATCCTGCTCCCCGACGACACACTGGCGGTCGTCATCGGCGACGTGGTCGGCCACGATCTTCATGCTGCGGCCGCCATGGCCTCCACCCGAAACATGCTGCGCGCCCTGCTGTTCGACAGACGCACTCCGCCCAGCGCGGTCCTCGCCCAGCTCGACCGCACGCTGCAGGCCATCACCGACAATCCCGTCACCACCGTCAGCCTGGCCCGCGTCGAACCCGCCGGGCCCGCCGGGCCCGCCTGGAGGCTGCACTGGAGCAGTGCAGGCCACTTGCCACCACTGCTGATCACGCCCGACCGGCAAGCGGAGTACCTCTTTGCCGAGCCCGGACTACCGCTCGGGGTCGGCATCGAGCAGCCCCGCCCCGACCACACCCACCCCGTGCCCCCGGATGCCACCGTCGTCTTCTTCACCGACGGGCTCATCGAACACCCGGACCATCCCATCGATCAGAGCCTCGACGAACTCGCCGAACTCGCCACCGTCCATGCAGCCCTGCCACTCGATGACTACGTACAGACTCTTGCCGACCACCACCCCAGCGACGGCCACGACGACATCGCCATCCTCGCCATCCGTACCCCGCACACCTGCCCCTCCAGGCGCCCCGACAGACACACGAAGAACCGCGCCCCACCGAACCACGCCTGTCAAGGCGGGGCGGCTCCCGATCTGGTTACCGATCACGCACCTGTGACGAGTCCATCAGCTCGACGGACGAAGCAAAGTGGCTCATGACCAGCATGCCCGAGTGACTCATGACCAACAGCCGAAAACAGCCGTACCCACCTGCTCACCGCGAATCGTC
Organism: Streptomyces sp. NPDC050121; assembly: GCF_044460385.1. NCBI lineage: Bacteria > Bacillati > Actinomycetota > Actinomycetes > Kitasatosporales > Streptomycetaceae > Streptomyces > Streptomyces sp. NPDC050121. The sequence continues at coordinate 3,225 of NZ_JBITJV010000002.1, forward strand.
ACCCGCCTGCCACCACCCCGGACTCGGCGGACAGCTCGGCACCTGACGAAACGAACAGCGCCCGCGCCATGCGCTAGCCGCGGGACGACACCATCCGCGCAGTTCCCGTCACCGGCAAGCGGCAGGAATCACTCGCGTGGGACGACGGCCACCGGGCAGTGCGCGTGCTGCAGCACGGCGTGTGTGACCCGGCCCAGCGCACGGCCCACGTGGTGCGCGGACCTGCGCGCGCCCACCACGACGAGATCCGCGCGCATCGACGCCGCGACCAGTTCACCGGCCGGTGACGGGACCCTCACCACCTCTTCGGTCACCTCCAGGTCCGGGAACTCCTCCCGGACGGAGCCGAGCATGCGGGTGCTCGCCGCGGCCTCCGCCTCCACGGCCACCCGCACCGCGTCGGCCATGGGCGCCATGGTCCCGATGTACTGGAGGTAGGTCCACGTGCTCAGCAGGCGCAACGATGCCTTGCGCCGCCTGGCGGTCTCCGCGGCGAAGTGCACCGCCTCGAGGTCCCCTTCGTCCCGTACGCCCACCACGACCACCCCGCTCGACGGCTGCTCCGTGCCACGCACGACGACCACGGGGCACCTTGCCTGTCCGGTCACCGTCAGGCCGACCGAGCCCAGCAGCAGGGTGGAGAAACCGCCCAGCCCCCGCGAACCCACGACGATCGTCACCGCAGCTGCCGAAACACCCGCGGCGTGCGGAGCCGTCGACGCGGCCGCCCGCAGGAGGCTGTCGGCTGCGGGCTCCCGGCCGACCTCGGTGGAGACCGCCAGGCCGGGCGCCCTGGCGGAGGCCGCGGCCGCAGCCTCGGCCAGCAGAGACCGGGCCGCCTCACGGACCCGCCGGGCCGTGTCTGCGGACAGGCGTTCCGCCAGGTCGAGATCGACGGCGCACACGATGTGCAAGGGCTGATGTCGTAGGGCGGCCTCCTGCGCCGCCCACAGCACCGCGCGTGCTGCTCCGGCCGAACCGTCCGTCCCCACCACCACCGGCCCCTCAGACATACCTCACCAGCTCTTCCCGGCGCCAAGCAGAACCCGCCACGGTGTGGCACCTCCGGCCGGGCGACGGGGGGTCACCCGGGCACCCCCGGGTCGGTGTACCGCAGCAGCACGCCCACCCCGTCCTCCAGAGGCAGTTCCTCCCGCGCCACGACCACCAGCTCGGCGCCGGTGCGAACCAGTGCGCGGATCAGGGCCGCGCCGGGCGGATCCTCCTGGAAGCCGAGGACACCGTAGGGCTCCAGGTCGGTGGCCGAGAGGGCGATCTGCGTCGGCTCCGAGCCGGCCCACAGCCGCACGGGCAGATCGACGGGCGTGTTCAAGCAGCAGCGCGCTTACCTGAGCGCGCTGCAACGCAGCCACGACCGCTGCCATGCCCTCGACCGCGCCGGCGTGCCGAGCTCGCCGCGCCCGGAACGCCTCCACCCGAGCCCGGTCCCGCGCACTCATCCGGCCCCGGAAGACCTCCCCCAACTCCTGCTCCAGCAGCGCCCGTCCCTCACCGGCCGCCTGCCCGTCACCCGCGACGGTGACAACGCGCTCACGCAACGGCTCGGGAAGGCGGTTGGCCAGGACGCTGCGCGCCCACGCCTCCCCGCCCAGCACGATCACCTCGGCACCGCTGCGGTGGACCAGCTCCGCCAGCTCGCCGGCGATCTCGTCGGCGCCGTACGGCCACTCCGCCGCAGGACCGCTGCGCCGGTGACGCCGTTCAGGGGCGACGGCGCTGATCAGCCACCTCCCCGTCTGGAAGTCCACCTCCAGTTCCTCCACCAGGACCAGATGACCGTGGCTCGCGACGATGGCCTGCCCGTGCCGGCCGGAAACCTCCCGGTCCGTGCCCGCCACGTCGGCGACAACGGCCACGGTGGTGTCATCGGCCCCCTGCCCGGCCAGATCCTCACTCAGATGCCGGCGCCGCAGGCTGATCGCCGCCTCCGGATCGGGGACGTCACGCGAGGTGTCCAGGTAGGCGCAGGCATAGGGCCCCGGTCCTGCGTACACGGGGTCGAGAAAGGTCAGCTCCACGGTCGCTCCTCATCGCTGTGGCCCGTTCGAATCGCCCCGAACCGCTCCCCCGCCTCCCGGCCACCACTCGCGGCAACACCCAAAACCCGCCTCCGCTCTTCCAGTAGACCTCGCGGCCACCGACCTTGCGCGCCGGACAGCGCACCGATGCCCGCTCCCCCGGTCAGCCATACCCGGAGTCCTGACGACCGGGAGCGCAGGACCACGCATGCGGGCTCGGCCCCGACGGGCCTGACGTGTGTGGCCGCTGTCGCGGCGTCCGGGATTCGACGTTGTACTGGTGGCAGGAGTGCTGCCGAACGAGGGCAGCAGCCGTGTCGTCGTCCGACGTTTCTCGCCCCGCGAAGCCGGAGACGGTCTTCGCGGGCCGGGCGACTTCGACGCCTGGGTGTGCAGAGCCGTACTCAACCCCCGGACACCGCTGTTCCTGGAGGCACATCACCTGCTGCAGGAGGAGACCGACCACTGGGACCGTGCGCTGTGCCATTCCGCGCTCGCCGCCATCGCCTCGGGCTGCTCGACACAGGGCGAGATCGCCGAAAGTCTTGGCGCTCCGCTCACCGACGCCTCCCACTGTCTCGCGCTCCTGCAGGCAAACGGTCTGCTGTGCAACGAGCCCGACGCCTTCCGCCCGAACCTGATCCGGCTGCGCATCACGGAGCCACTGCTGGCCTTCGAACACGCGGCGGTCTGGCCCCACCGATGGCCCCACCGATCGGAGCTGGAGCAACAGGACCCCGCAGAGGTCTGGCGCCACGCACGACCCGTCTTCGACTCCGCGGTGGCGAGCCCCCACTTCGCCCGGATCTGCCGGGACTGGGTCAGGGACTTCGCCGACCCGGCCGTCTTCGGCGCACGTCCCGCCACGGTGGCCCATGGCTCACTGCCCGACCCGGCGCGCCGTGCCGGTCCGGACGCGGAGGCGGAAGTGGTCGTGCGCGGCCGGGTCGGCACCCGTTCCGGGGCTCTCCTGTCGGTGGGAGCGGCGCGCTGGAACGAGGTCATGGACCTGCACCACCTGGAACACCTCCGTCACCTCCTCGATCTGCTCGCCACGGACGGCGAGGACGTCACCCACGCCCGGCCCGCCTGCTACAGCGGCCTCGGATTCACGCCCGCGCTCCGCGCGGCCGAGGCCGACGACGGCGTAGTGCTCGTCGGCCTCGACCGGCTGTACCGGGGGGCGTAACCCGGCAGCAGCGAACGCGCGGTTCCCGGCGGTGATCCCGTTCAGCCGGGAGTCCCGCTCGTCGTCCCTGCCCGGGCAGGCCCCTCCCGGTGCTCCCGGCGGACCGGTTCCAGGCTGGCCGAACGGCCCACGTCCCGGGACCTTTGGGGCACATGCCGGGCATCAGGTGTCAGCCGTGGGGCGGCGTTTCCCCTGGCCGGTGGCCTGGCCGCCCGTTGCGGAGGGGCAGGCAACGGGTCCGTCAGTCGCGTCGACGACCCCGGTGATCGAGTCGCGGGTGCCGGGCCGCGAGCGCGGGCCGATGCCACTCGGCGGACGTGACCGCGGCGTGGTCCTCTCGCCCGCCCGGCCCGGTGCGCGCAGGACGCGTGGACAGTGCAGACACCCTCCAAAGGGCGGACAGTGGAGAGAGGACCCGTGCCGCGAACGCCTGCGGAGGGAGCGGTGACATGCTGCATCGATTGGTCGGAGACCTCATGACCACGGCCGTGGTGAGTGTGCGGCGGGACACAGGCTTCAAGGACATCGCCCAGCACCTCGCGGACCACGACATCACCGCGGTACCCGTCATCGACGACCAAGGGCGCCCGGTCGGCGTGGTGTCGGAGGCGGACCTGCTGCGCAAACAGGAGAGCCAGACGGATCCGGGCGGACATCTGGCCGCCGCGCACCTGCTGCCGGCGGAACGCGCCAAGGCCCTGGCACTGACCGCCGAGGGGCTGATGGCCAGCCCGGCCGTCACCGCGCGACCGCAATGGTCGGTCGTGGAGGCGGCCCGTGCCATGGCCCGTCACCACGTCAAACGGCTGCCAGTCGTGGACGACGCCGACCGGCTGGTGGGCATCGTCAGCCGTGGCGACCTGCTGCGCGTCTTCCTGCGGCGAGACCGCACGATCTGCGAGGAGATCACGACAGATGTCCTGACCCGGACCCTCGGCCTGGCTCCCGGCGCGGTCACCGTCCAGGTCACCGACGGCAGGGTGACGCTCAGCGGCGCCGTGCCGCAGGAGAGCCTCATCCCCATCGCGGTACGCCTGTCCGAGAGCGTCGACGGTGTCATCGACGTCACGAACCACCTTCGCCCCGAGACCGAAACGCCAGTCGGCACACCACGGCGGTGACCCGCATCCATGCTGCGGACGAGCTCACTCACACGGTCGTCGTCTTGGAACAGGGCTGATATCAGTGCCGGATGACCGGTCTGCTCCGTCACGACGGTCCGGACGCCGATCCTGCTGCCCGTCCAGCTCAGCCCGGTCCTGCACGAGACCCCGCTATGAACTCTTCGACGGGAAGCTCGATGCTGAAGGAGGAGCGGCCTGCCTCGAACGGCCCCGCAAGGAGGTGTGGACGAGCCGCAAGGGCACCCTGTGGCGCGTCCGAGCCGCTGCGACACCCCCCCAACGAAGAGACGCACCTGTGATCGGCTCTCACGTACGGCCCTGGCCGGGATTGCACCGCGCCGGTTTGCGGCGGTCGAGTCATAGGGACGGGAGCGACGAGGAACAGAGCGATGGGTGCTACCAACCACATCGCCGAAATGGTCTTGGCATCGGCGCAGGTCGCCGTCCGACCGAACAGAGACTGCCGGGTGGTCCCCCGCCGACGAGGACCAAGGCTCCGGATGGAGACACCCTCGGTCCGTGGCCGGATACGAAACCCGATCTCCCAGTTCCAGGCACGGAGAAAGGAACGCAACTGCTGGGCTGGTCCTGGCTGATCCCTCCCCTGCACTGGCATCTGGGGGCCGAGGCCAGCAGCCCGGTACGGGCCTACGAGTTCAACGCGGCGGCCGTCCGTGCACTGTGCGCGAAGGACCCCGCCCTCGATCACGCACTGTGCGTCTACGTCGCCGAGGTGATCGCAGACCGGCTCAGGGCCGCCCGAGTGCGGCTGCTCGACCTGTGCGGGCCCCACGGCGCGGGCGAAGTGCCCTGACAAGACGAGCGGAGGAGGAGATCCGGCGTGCCTGAGACCCCGCACATCGTGAGCGGCGTGATGTCCCGGAGGGTCGTGGCTGCGGGCGCGATGCGTCTGCACTGCCAGGTGCTCCTGCCGGGTCCGAAGCCAGCCGGGCGATGACCTGGTGCCGCTCCGCCGTGGAAAGCCAGGCTTCAATCACGCCCTGCGGTCCGTCGCCCAGCCGCGATCACAGGACCGCTACTGGTTGTCCCCCACGCTGGGGGTGGTGTCATGCTCAGTCGTCTCGCAGGCGTCGTGGTACCTGTCTTCGGCCGTTTGAAAGTCACCATGGAAAACGGTGCCGCACCGCCTGCGGGCAGCATCATCATCGCCAACCACACATCCCTCAGCGATCCCGCGGTCGTCCTCGCCGCGCTGCGCCGCCTCGGCACCGAACCCGTCATCCTGGCGGCTGCGGGGCTGTGGCGCATCCCCGTGCTCGGCCGCGTCCTGACCTGGGAGGGGCACATCCCGGTTCACCGTCACGACCCGCGAGCCGCGCAAGCACTGCGGGACGCCCAAGCCGCACTGGCCGCGGGCCGGTCCGTCCTGCTCTACCCGGAGGGCGGGCTCCCGCACCTCAAGGGCGTTCGCGAAGCTCCGCCCCGCCCCTTCCATCCGGGCCTCTTCCATCTCGCGCGGTCGACCGGCGCCCAGGTCGTGCCCCTCGGCCAGGCCGGAGCCCGCGCACTGGCATCAGGCAGCCCTCTCGAACAGGTGGCGAGGCTGCTCACCGCCCCGCTGCGCCGCCCGAGACTGCACGTGCACGTCGGTGCACCGCTGTATGTCGGCAGCGAACAGGCCCTTGCCCTGGCCCGCAGCGCGCTGACCCGGGCCTGGTGCGCCGCGGCCCGACGAATCGGCGCACCGGTGATCCCCGGCGCGTCCGGCCTACCCGGCTCTGACGGGCCTGACGCCGAGGTCGGGTGACACCAGAAGCCTTACCGAGTGTCACCTCGGTAAGCACGCCTCAGTAGTGGGTCGTCAGGGCACCGCCGTTCCACGGTAGCCACGCCGGGGCGGGAGGCCGGGCAACACCGTGGGCGGGCGCTGCGGCCGCGTGTCGGCGGGCTCCTTCTGCACCGGACGACCGGCGAGGGCCGCCACGATGTCGGCTGCGGTCAGCACCCCGGCGAGACGTCCGTCTTCGCCCAGCACCGGGAGGGTGTCGACTTCGGTACAGCTCATGAGGTCGGCTGCGTGGCGTACGGTCTCCTCCGCGTGCACGAGCGCGGGCCGGTGGCCGGGCAGGAGTTCGTCCACGCGCAGGCCGGACAGCGAAGCGGCGGGTGCCGCGCAGGCGACCGCCACGTCGGCCCTGTCCAGCAGGCCGGCACAGCGACCGTCCGGACGCACGACCGGAAGGTGACGGGAGCCGGATCGCTCCAGCAACTCCCAGGCCACGAGCACGGTTTCGTCGACAGCGACCGTGACCGCGGCAGTGCGCATCACGTCGGCGACCGTCCGCGCCAAGACCTCCGTCGACCGCACCGTGCAGAACTGGATCGCCGACGAGCACAGTCGCTCGACGGTGAAGAACACCATCGCCGTCCTGGTCCGTGTCATGGAGCAGGCAGTCCGTGACGGCATCATCAAGGTCAACCCCGCCCGGGTGACCGGCTGGCAGAAGCTCTACAAGCAGGCCGAGGACGAACTCCTCGGCCCACGCGCGCTGGCCCTGCCCGACTGGGAGACCCTCGTCGCACTGGCCGACGCGCTCGTGGCCGCCTCCCACGACCAGTACCGCGGCTGGGGAGATGTGGTCATCTTCGCCGCGTGCACCGCCGCACGGATCGGCGAGGTCTCAGGCTGCCGCGTCGGAGACATCGACACCGCCCAGTGGATCTGGACCGTGCGGCGGCAGACCACACCCGCGCCCGGCGGGCTGACCGACAAGGGCACCAAGGGCAAGCGGGCCCGCAAGGTTCCCATCGTCGAGGAGATCCGCCCCCTCGTCGCCCAGCGCATCCTGTCCGCCGGCCCCGATCCCGACGCCCGCCTGTTCACCGGCCCGCGCGGCGGACGCATCTCCACCGCCGTCCTGCGCGACGCCACACACTGGGACGACGTGGTCACCAAGCTCGGCTACGAGCACCTGCGCCGCCATGACCTCCGGCACACCGGACTGACCTTCGCCGACGCCGGAGTCCAAGTGCACGTCCTCCGCAGGATCGCCGGCCACGGGTCACTGACCACCACCCAGCGCTACCTGCACCCGGACGTACACAAGATCACGGCCGCCGGAGCAGCGCTCTCCGCACACCTCAGCGTGCTGCGCGCGCCGCGCTCGCTGCCGAGCCCGATCGTCGTCACCCGCTGACGCCGGTCAAGGACGCCGGTCCCCAACTGGTCCCCAAGAACGATCAAGGGCCGGTTTCGGATACCTCCGAAACCGGCCCTGACCTGCAACTGTCTCCAGTCGGGACGACAGGATTTGAACCTGCGACCCCTTGACCCCCAGTCAAGTGCGCTACCAAGCTGCGCCACGTCCCGAGGCGTTTCCGCGGCGGTGAGCTGCGAGAACGCGTAGGTGAACCTTACCGTACGGGGGTGGGTGCGGCGGTCGGCGCCGGGGTGACAGGTGCCGACCGGCGGGCGGGGCGACGGGCGGGGACCAACAGGGCGGCGAGGGCCGCGCACAGGCAGAGCAGCGTCAGCAGGATGAAGCCGTGGGTGTAGCCGGAGTCGTAGGGCAGACCCGAGGGCTGGAGGCGGCCGGTGACCAGGACGCTGGTGACGGCGGCGCCGATGGAGCCGCCGATGGTACGGATGTTGGCGTTCATTCCGGTGGCGGCGCCGGTCTGCGCGGGAGGGACGCTACCGACGATCAGGTTGGCCATGGAGGCGAAGGCGAGCCCGATGCCGAGGCCGAACACGCCTGCCACGAGGCCGACTTGCCACTGCTCGTCGTGCCAGAGAGTAAGGAAGCCCAGGGCGAGTCCGCCGAGTGCGGCACCGGTCGTGAGCAACGCCTTCGCGCCCACGCGGGGTTCGAGGCGACCGCTGAGCACACCGGAGACGAACATCGCGACGAGCATCGGCAGCATCAGCAGTCCGGAGGCGGTGACGCTCGCGCCGAAGCCGTAGCCGGCCGTGCTCGGGGTCTGGACGAAGCCGGGCAGGAAGGACCAGATCGCGTACATGCCCGCACCGAACAGCAGGGCGGCGAGGTTGGTGGTCCACACGGCCGGCAGCCGCATGATGCGCAGGTCGATCAGCGGGGACCGGGAACGGGCCTCGGCCGTCAGCCACAGCGCGAACAGGGCCACGGCCAGGGCGAACAGGCCGATCACGCGGGCCGATCCCCAACCCCAGCTGCCCGCCTGGCTCAGCGGCAGCAGCAGGGCGACGAGCCAGCCCGACAGAAGCACCGCGCCGAGCCAACTGACGCCGCCCTCGGCCCTGTTGGGCGACTCTGGGACGTAGCGCAGGGCGATCACGGCAGCAGCGGCGACGATGCCGACGGGGATCCAGAACAGCCAGCGGAAGTCGAGCGCGGAGACGATCGGTCCGGCCGCGACCATGCCGACACCGCCGCCCGCGGCGATCACGGCGGACAGGTTGCTGATGCTGCCGGCCACCTGGGACGGGGCGAACTCGTCCCGGATGATGCCGAACGACAGCGGGAACAGGGCGCCGCCGACGCCCTGGATCACGCGGGCGACGATCAGGACGCCGATGGTCGGCGCGAGCGCGGCGAGCAGACAGCCCACCAGAACGGCGACGAGGACCGCGACGAGGGTGCGCTTCCTGCCGATCAGGTCGCCGACGCGGCCGAGGATCGGCGTGAAGACGGACGCGGACAGCAGATACGCGGTCATCACCCAGGTCCCGGTGGACTGCGAGGTGTGCAGGGCGTGCTGGACGGTCGGCAGGGCCGGCGCTATCAGCGACTGGAGCATGGAGAACACGCCCGCACCGGTCGCGAGGACCGCGAAGGTGAGGCGGGTGGACGTGCGGGGCATGAAGAAGCCTCTCGAAAAGAGGGGAGGAGGGCCTCGGACTGTTAAAGTGGAGGCACTCCTCCACTGTAGCGGAGGCAACCCTCCGGTTCAACCGAGTCCGCCCAGGAGGCAGTAGTGCCGGCCCAGCAGTTCCCCCTCAGCGAGATCGTCGCGGTGCAGCGCCCCACCCGTAAGGACGCCGCCCGCAACTACGACGCGCTGCTCACGGCCGCGCGCGAGGCGTTCGCCGAGCACGGCTCGGAGGCCTCCCTGGAGGACATCGCCCGGCGAGCAGGGGTCGGCATCGGCACGCTGTACCGGAACTTCCCGACCCGCCGGGCACTCTTCGAGAGCGTCTACGCCGACGAGGTCAACGCGTTGTGCCGGTCGGCCCTGGAGTTCGCCGACCTGGAACCGTGGGAGGCGCTCACCTCCTGGCTCGACCGGTTCGCCACCTACATGGTCACCAAGCGGGCGGTGCGCGAGGCGCTGGACGGCGAGTCGGAGATCTTCCAGGCCTGCCGCGAGTCGCTGTACGGGACCTGCGGTCCGCTGTTCGAGCGGGCACAGCAGGCCGGCGTCGCCCGCGCCGACATGGACTTCGGCGATCTGCTGCGCCTGGTTGCCGGTGTCACGGCGACCGCGTTCATGGACGACGCCCAGCGCGACCGCGTCCTGGCCATCGCCCTGGACGGGGTGCGCGCCGGGCGCTGAGAGGCCCCGGTCGGTCCGCGAGGCCTCGGCACTTCGGTCCGCGAGGCCTCGGTACCGGTGACGGACGTCGACGAGGCGGCCGCGACGGCGGTAGCGGAGAAGGCCGCCAGTACGGGCGGCCCATCGGCTCCCTTCCAGGCCAAGGTGAACTCCTCCGCCGTGGACGCGGTGTACACCGGTATGCAGGTGTTCGGCGGGATCACGCAGACCTGGGAGCACGTGGCGCATCTGTATCTGCGCGAGGTCCTGTCGGGCGCGACCGTGCTCGCGACTACCGCCGACCTGCTGCCCGTGCCGGCGGAGCCGGAGGCGACGGCACGACCGTGCACACGCCCCTGGACTTCGGGGACCCGGCCGGCCGGGAGCGGCTGCGCGGCGCCTTCCGGGCCTGGCTCGCCGAGCACCCGCTGCCCGCACGCCTCCCGGACGAGCCGTTCCCCATCCTCCTGCACCGCCGGTGCCGCCTGCTGCACTCCGGCGGCCGGACCGGCCTCGACGTGCCCGAGGAACACGGCGGGCGCGGCCTGACGCACCTTCACCAGGTGCCGGTCAGCGACGAGTTGGGGACCGCAGCCCGTCGCTCCACAGGGAGGGCTCCACTAGCCCTTCCCGGTCACTCCACGACCGACATACAGAATTTCCCGTCCCCTTACTTCGCGCCGGGAATGTGCGTTGCGATTCGGACCATGCAGTCCAAAGGAACCCATTTCTTGCGGTCGTTCATGTTTCCACCATGTGAGTCGGGGGTGAACGGGACGGCGTCCGAAAGGAATTCAACCGATTTCCTACGCCCTGGCCCTCCCGCCACGACTGACCGAATCATTGCGGCTGGATACCAGCCGGTCGTTCGATCGTTGACCAGTGAGTAACAAGCGCACTACCTTTCAACGCGTTTCGAGCACGCGCTGTAGAACGGCGTTCCGCGGTGGTCCTCTCCCCGCCGGAATCCGGTGAGCCGCCTTTGCTGTCCCGAACCCCCCACCGTGCAGTCTCACCCTTGATTCGGAGAATCATGACGTCCGCTGTGCGCTCCGAGGACATGATCATCGGCATCACTCCTTTCGGCGAACCCGATGCCGGGCTCGCCCTGGCGGTCGGCCGGGCCGGCGGTCTCGGTGTACTCGACCTGGGCTCCGGCGACCGAAGAACCCGCGAGGCCCTCGCCCGCCTGCACAGAGCGTCGCCGGGCGGCTTCGGCGTCCGGGTCGGCGCATCCTGTCGGCTCACCCCCGCCGACCTGGGCCCCGACGACCCGCACACCGTCGTACTGACCGCGGACGCCGTGGAGTCGCCGACCGGCGCGGACTCCGCCGTCCCGTGGTCGATCGCCGGCCTCGCGGCGCGCCACCGCGTGCTGGTCGAGGTCACCGACCTGGCCGGCGCCCGGCACGCCGTGCGCGCCGGAGCGCACGGCCTGATCGCTCGCGGCGCCGAATGCGGCGGCCGGATCGGCGAGTTGAGCACCTTCGTGCTGCTCCAGCAGCTGCTCGCCGCGCCCGAAATGACCCTGCCGGTGTGGGCGTGCGGAGGCATCGGCCCGCGTACGGCCGCCGCCGCGGTGGCCGGCGGGGCGGCCGGTGTCGTCCTGGACAGCCAGCTCGCGCTGCTCGCCGAGTCGGCGCTGCCCGAGCCGGCCGCCGCGGCGCTGCGCACTCTGGACGGCTCGGAGACCGTCGTCCTGGCAGGTCATCGCGTTCTGCTGCGGCGCGGCCCGGACGCCCCGCGTCTCGCGGAGGGCGCCGGCCCGCAGGCGGTGGCGGCACTGCTCGGCGCGCAGGACCCGCGCACCCAGCTGCTCCCGGTGGGCCAGGACGGTTTCCTCGCCGCCCGGTTCGCCGAACTCTGGGGCGACGTACGGCGGACGGTGCGCGGGCTGCGGGACGCGGTCCTGGACGCCGTGGGCGACGACGCAGCGGCGCGGGCGCTGGGGGCCGAGTCGCCGATGAGCCGGGCGCTCGGGACCCGGCTCCCCGTAGCGCAGGGGCCGATGACGCGGGTGAGCGACGGGGCCGCGTTCGCCGCGGCGGTGGCGGCGGACGGGGCGCTGCCGTTCGTCGCGCTGGCGCTGGCGGACGGCGCGCGGACGCGGGAGATGCTGGCCGAGACCCGGGACGCGGTGGCCGGCCGGCCCTGGGGCGTGGGCGTGCTCGGCTTCGCGCCGGAGGACGTGCGCACCGCCCAGCTGGAGGCCGTACGGGAGCTGCGGCCGACGCACGCGATCATCGCGGGCGGACGGCCCTCCCAGGCGCAGGCGCTGGAGCGGGACGGCATCCGGACGTTCCTGCACGTGCCGTCGCCGGGGCTGCTGTGGCAGTTCCTGGAAGCCGGGGCGCGCCGGTTCGTGTTCGAGGGCTCGGAGTGCGGCGGGCACGTCGGACCGCGCGGCAGCTTTCCCCTCTGGGAAGCTCAACTGGCCGTCCTGGCCGACTACTTGGACGGCGTCGACGCGACGGACGTCGAGGTGTTCTTCGCGGGCGGAGTGCACGACGAGCGGTCGGCTGCGATGGTCGCCGCGCTCGCCGCGCCGCTGACCGCGCGCGGAGCGGCCGTCGGCCTGCTGATGGGAACCGCGTACCTGTTCACCGAGGAGGCGGTGGCGCACGGCGCGATCCGTCCGCTGTTCCAGCGGCAGGTCATGGCCGCCGAGCGCACCACGCTCCTGGAGTCGGCGCCGGGTCACGCCACACGGTGTGTGCCGAGTCCGTTCGCCGCCGGCTACCGCGACCAGGAGGCGCGGTTGCGTGCCGAGGGCGTGCCGGACCGGCGGATCTGGGAGGAGCTGGAGCGGCTCAACGTCGGCCGGCTGCGCCTCGCCAGCAAAGGCGTCACCCGGGACTCCGACGGCTTGCTCGCCCCCGTCGACGAGCAACGTCAGCTCGCCGAGGGGATGTTCATGGCCGGGGAGGTGGCCGTGCTGCGTTCGGCGACCACGACGCTCGCGGCGCTGCATGCGTCGGTGACGGCAGGTGCGGTCGAGCATCTCGGCCTGCGGGCGGCCGAGTTGGGCCTGGAGAGGGAGGTGCGGGAGCCGGCGGCCCCGGCCCCGCTGGACATCGCCGTGGTCGGCATGGCCTGCATGTTCCCGCAGGCACCCGACCTGCCGACCTTCTGGGCGAACGTCGTCGGGGGCGTGGACGCGGTCGGCGAGGTCCCGGCCGACCGCTGGGATCCGGCCGTGCACCACGGCGAGTCGACGCCGTCCAAGTGGGGCGGCTTCCTGCCCCGCATCCCCTTCGACCCGCTGCGCTACGGCATCCCGCCCGCCTCCCTCGGCAGCGTCGAGCCGGTGCAGCTGCTGTCCCTGGAGGCGGCCCGGCGGGCCCTGGAGGACGCCGGATACGGCGACGGGGGAAGGGAGTTCGACCGCTCCCGCACGTCCGTGGTCTTCGGCGCGGAGGCGGGCAGCGACCTGTCGAACGCGGCCACGCTGCGAGCCGTGCTGCCCTCGTACTACGGCCACGTCCCGGCCGCCCTGGACGACCAGCTTCCGCGGCTCACCGAGGACTCCTTCCCCGGCATGCTCGCCAACGTCATCTCCGGGCGGATCGCCAACCGGCTCGACCTCGGCGGCGCCAACTTCACCGTCGACGCCGCCTGCGCCTCCTCGCTGGCCGCGGTGGACGTCGCCTGCAAGGAGCTGGTCGGGGGCACGTCCGACGTGGTGCTGTGCGGTGGCGCCGACCTGCACAACGGCATCAACGACTACGCCCTCTTCTCCTCCGTGCACGCCCTGTCCCCGACCGGCCGCTCCCGTGCCTTCGACGGCTCGGCGGACGGCATCGCGCTCGGCGAGGGCGTCGCCTGCGTCGTCCTCAAGCGCCTCGCGGACGCCGAACGCGACGGCGACCGGATCTACGGCGTCATCAAGGGCCTCGGCTCCTCCAGCGACGGCCGCTCGCTCGGCCTCACCGCCCCCAGGCCCGAGGGCCAGCGCTCGGCCCTGGAGCGGGCCTACCGCAACGCGGGCGTCTCCCCGGCCGACGTCGGGCTCATCGAAGCGCACGGCACCGGGACGGTGGTCGGCGACCGCACCGAACTCCGCATCCTCAGCGAGGTGTTCGACGAGGCGGGGGCGCAGCCGGGCGGCTGTGTGATCGGCTCGGTGAAGTCGCAGATCGGGCACACCAAGTGCGCCGCCGGACTCGCCGGACTGATCAAGAGCCTGCTGGCCCTGCACACGGGCGTCAGGCCGCCCACGCTGCACGTCGAGACCCCCAACCCGGCCTGGGACGCGGACAGCAGCCCCTTCGCCTTCCACAAGGAGGCCCGGCCCTGGGCCGCGCCCCCGCAGGAACGGCTCGCCGGGGTGAGCGCGTTCGGCTTCGGCGGCACCAACTTCCATGTGGTGCTGAGCGCTTACGCCGACGGGGTGCCGCCGGTGCGCGGACTGGACGCCTGGCCCGCCGAACTGTTCGTCTTCCGCGGGCGGGACGAGGCCACGACCCGCCGTGCGATGGAGGAGCTCCTCAAGGCCGCGCAGGCGCAGGGCGGGCCGTGGCGCCTGCGGGACCTGGCGCTCGGCGCCGCGCGACGCTCGGACGCGAGCGCGGATCCGGCACGGGTCGCGCTGGTGGCGACGGACGTGGACGACCTGACCGCGAAGCTGCGAGGGGCGCTCGCCGACCCCGCCGACCCCGCCGACCCCGCCGAACCCGCTCGCGCGCGGGGGATCCACCGGGCGGGGCCCGACGATCCCTGCGACGGCAAGGTCGCCTTCCTCTTCCCCGGCCAGGGCAGCCAGCGCACCGGCATGCTCGGCGAGCTGTTCGTCGCCTTCCCGGAACTGCGCCCCTACCTGGAGCTCGGCCGCGCCCACGCCGACGCCCTGTACCCACCGGCCGCCTTCGACGACGCGGCAGGCGACCGGCAGCAGGCCGCGCTGACCGACACCCGCGTGGCACAGCCCGCCCTGGGCATCGCGGGCCTCGCCGCACACGCCGTGCTCACCGCGGCCGGGGTACGGCCGGACATGGCCGCCGGGCACAGCTACGGCGAACTGGTCGCCCTGTGCGCGGCCGGCGCACTGACCCCGGAGACCCTTGTGGACCTGAGCGGGGAGCGGGCAACGGCCATCCTCGAAGCAGCCGGGGTCAAAACCGCCGGCGAGCCGGACGGGTCCAGGGGCGGGGATGGCGGGGCCATGGCTGCGGTCGCGGCCGGGGCCAAGGAGGTGTCGCAGGTGCTGAAGACGGGGGCCGCGCCGGACTCCGTGGTCGTCGCCAACCGCAACTCACCTACACAGACGGTGATTTCGGGACCGTCCGACGCCGTCACCGAGACCGTGCAGCTCCTGCGCGCGGCCGGTCTGGGGGCCAAGCGCATCCCGGTCGCCTGCGCCTTCCACAGCCCGCTGGTCGCGGGCGCCGCCGACCGGTTCGCCGAAGCGCTCGCGGCCCGGCCGGTACACGCGCCCGAGTTCCCGGTGTGGTCCAACCGCACGGCCACCCCCTACCCCGCCGACGCGGACGCGGTACGGGCCGAACTCGCCGCCCAGATCGGCGCGCCGGTCGCCTTCGTCGAGCAGATCGAGGCGATGTACGAGGCAGGGGCGCGCATCTTCGTCGAGGCCGGCCCCGGGTCGGTGCTGACCCGGCTGGTCGGGCAGATCCTCGGCGACCGCCCGCACCGCGCGATCGCCTGCGAGCCGCGCCCCGGCGGCGGACTGCAGGGCTGGCTCGACGCCCTGGCCCGGCTCGCCGTCGCGGGGCTGCCGGTGCGCAGCGGATGGCTGCTGCGCGGCCGGGACGCGGTGGACGCCGTCCGCACCCCAGTGCCGAAGCGGCCCGGCTGGACGGTCGACGGACAGCTGGTCCGCACCGCCGCCGGCGCCCTCCTCCCCGGTGCGCTCGCACCGGCCCGACGAGTCGTGGACCCCGTCGAAAGGACCGTGACGACTGTGACGACGAACCCCCCGCACGGCGTCCCCTCCGACCGGGACGCGCTGATCTGCGAGTTCCTGCGCACCAGCCGGGAGATGATCGCCGCCCAACGGGACGTGCTGCTCACCTACTTCGGATCCACCCCGGGCGCGCAGCTCGCGGCACCCGTGGTGGTGACCCCGCAGGTCATCGAGGCTGTGCCGCAACTCCCCGCGGCACATCCCGAGACGGCCACCCCCGCTCCCACCCCCGCCCCGAGCCCGGCGTCGGCTGCCGCCGAGCCCGCCGGGAACACGGACGTCCAGCAGCTCGTCCTGGAGATCATCAGCGAACGCACCGGCTATCCCATCGACATGATCGAGCCCGATCTCGACCTGGAGGCGGACCTCAGCATCGACTCCATCAAACGGGCCGAGATCGCCGGCGAGTTGGCCAAGCGACTGGGCGCCGGCTCCGACGCCGGCGCGGATCTGGCGTCGATGGACGACGACGAGCTGGAGGAGCTGACGAAGGCCCGCACCGCCGCTGCGGTGACCGACTGGCTGACGGCCCGACTGAGCGGACCGGCATCCGCACAGGCACCCGCACCCGCACCCGCACCCGCACCCGCACAGACACCGGCACCGGCGGAGGAGGTGACCGGAGAGCCGCCCAGGCGGCACGTGCTGCGGCCGGTCCTGCTCGACGAAGTCGCCGCCGCTTCGCCGACCGCCCTCTCCGGCACCCGCTGGACCCTCCTCGGGGACGCCCCCGAGGTCGCCGCCCGGCTGGTGTCGCACGGCGTCGACGTCGTCGTACGCGCCCGTGATCACGTTCTGGGGGAGGCGGACGGGCCGGTGGACGGCGTGCTGTACCTCGGCGCCCTTCCGGCCGCCGAGGACACGCCCGTCCTGCCCGACGCATTCCCGGTGCTGAAGGCGGCGCTGGCGCGCGGTCCGCGGTGGCTGCTGGCCGTCCGCGGCAGCGGCGACGAGACGCCCGACGCGCGGACCGCGGGGCTGCGCGGGCTGTTCCGTACCGTGGCGCGCGAGTATCCGCAGACCCTCGCCCGGCTCGTCGACCTCGCCGACGCCTCGCCGGCCGCCGTCGCGGACGCGGTGGTCGCGGAGGCCGTCGCAGCGGACCGTACCCCGGTCGTGCTGCGCACGGCGGGCGGCCGGCACGGCTTCGAGCTGGCGGAGGCACCGCTCGGCGCGCTCGGCAGCACGGGCGCCGGCCCGGCCGGGGACGGAGCCGCCGAGGCCGCCGCGCTCGGGCTGGACCGGGACTCTGTGGTGCTGCTGGCGGGCGGCGCGCGGGGCATCACCGCGCAGTTCGCCGCCGCGCTCGCCGGCGCCGCCCGCTGCCGCCTGGAGCTGCTCGGCCGTACCCCCGCGCCGGACGGCCCCGAGGACGCGGACACCGCCGCCGCGCGCACCCCGGCCGAACTGCGCGCGGCGCTCGCCGCCCGCGGCGGTCTGAAGCCGGCCGAGATCAACCGCGCCGCCGAACTCCTGCTGGCACAGCGGGAGATCACGGCGACGTTGAGCGAACTCGCCGCGCTGGGCAGCCGGGTGCGTTACCGCTCCGTCGACTTCCGGGAGCCCGAGGCGGTGCTCCAGGCGGTGAAGGAGATCCACGCCGAACACGGCCGGCTCGACGGGGTGGTCCACGCGGCCGGTGTGATCGAGGACCGGCTCGTCGCCGAGAAGAGCGCCGAGTCCTTCCAGCGGGTCTACGGCACGAAGGCGACCGGCGCGGACGCCCTGCTCACCGCGCTGGAGGAGCTGCCCGCGGCGCCCGCGTTCACCGTGCTGTTCGGCTCGATCTCCGCGGTGCTGGGCAACCGCGGCCAGGTGGACTACGCCGCCGCCAACGACGCGCTGGAGACCCTCGGCGCGGCCTTCGCCGCCCGCACGGGGCATCGTGCGGTGACCGTGCACTGGGGTCCGTGGGCGCCCGCGGCCGGTCACGCGGGCATGGTCGGAGTGGAGCTGGCGCGCGAGTACGCCCGGCGGGGCGTCCGGCTGATCGATCCCGAGGAGGGGACCGCGGCGCTGCTGCGGGAGCTCGCCTGGGGCGAGGAGTCGGCCACCGCCGTCGTCTACACCGCCTCCGGCTGGTGACGGCCCCGGTCACATCACCCCAACCGGATTACAGCTCCGATGGGTTGATGGTTCATCAAGTTCCGGTCGCCATCATTGGGATGGCGGTGCTGTTGCCGGGTGCCGCCGACCTGGACGCGTACTGGCGGAACCTGCGGGACGGCGTGGACGCGATCGGCGAGGTCCCGGACGGGCGCTGGGACGCGGAGTACTACCGTCCCGGCAGCGCGTCGGACCCGGCCGTCGCGGACCGGGTGTACGCGCGCCGCGGCGGGTTCGTGGACGCTCTGGCGGAGGTGGAGGTCACCCGGTTCGGGATCATGCCGAACTCGGTGGCCGGCACCGAGCCCGACCAGCTCATCGCCCTGCATGTGGCCTCGGCGGCCCTGGACGACGCGGGCGGCACGGACCGCCTCCCCGACCGAGGGCGCGTCGGCGTCGTTCTCGGCCGGGGCGGCTACCTCACCCCCGGCCTGGTCCGGCTGGACCAGCGGGTGCGCACGGCGGGCCAACTCATCCGTACGCTGGGCGAGTTGCTGCCCGATCTGACGGCCGATCAACTCCAGCGGGTGCGGACGGCGTTCACGGAGCGGCTTGGGCCGGACAGTCCCGAGTCCGCGATCGGCCTGGTGCCCAATCTCGCCGCCTCCCGGGTCGCCAACCGGCTGGATCTGCGCGGACCGGCGTACACCGTGGACGCGGCCTGCGCCTCGTCGCTGGTCGCCGTGGACCAGGCGGTGGGCGCCCTCGCGTCGGGGCGCTGCGACCTGATGCTCGCCGGGGGCGTCCACCACTGTCACGACATCACACTGTGGAGCGTCTTCTCCCAGCTCCGCGCCCTCTCCCCCAGCCAGCGCATCCGCCCCTTCCACCGGGACGCCGACGGCATCCTGATCGGTGAGGGGACGGGTGTCGTCGTCCTCAAGCGGCTGGCGGACGCCGAGCGCGACGGCGACCGGATCTACGCGGTGATCCGGGGCACCGCAGTGGCCAGCGACGGGCGGGCGGCCGGGCTGGTCAACCCCGATCCGGGTGGTCAGGCGCAGGCCGTGCGGCAGGCCTGGCGGGCCGCCGGGCTCGACCCGGCCGCGCCCGGCTCGATCGGGCTGCTGGAGGCGCACGGCACCGCGACTCCGGCGGGCGACGGCGCCGAACTCACCACGCTGGCCGAGGTGTTCGGGACCGGTGAGGGTGACGCGGTCCTGGGGTCGGTCAAGTCGATGATCGGGCACACCATGCCCGCCGCGGGAGTCGCCGGGCTGGTGAAGGCCGCGCTCGCCGTCCATCACCGCACCCTGCTCCCGACGCTGCACTGCGACGATCCGCACCCCGCCCTGGCCCGCACCCGGTTCCGCACCCTGGAGAAGGCCGCCGACTGGGAGAGCGCCGCCGGACAGCCCGTGCGCCGGGCCGCCGTCAACGCGTTCGGGTTCGGCGGGATCAACGCGCACGTGGTGCTGGAGGAGGCCCCTGGCGCCCGCGGGAACCGTACGACCGGCCCGGCCCGTCCGGGCCGTCCGGCCCGGACGGTCGTGGACGTCACCGAACCCGAGCGCGTCCTGCTGCTCGCCGCGGACTCCCCCACCCGCCTCGCCGCGCTCCTGGACATCGACGACAGCGCCGTACGGGCCGCCGGACTCGACCCCGGCCATTCGCACCCGGACGCGGGCCCGGCCCGGCTCGGCATCGTCGACCCGACCGCCAAGCGCCTCGCCCTGGCCCGCCGCACGATCGCGCGACAACGGTCCTGGCACGGCCGCAGCGACGTCTGGTTCCGGCCGAGCCCCCTGCTGGGCGCCGGCCACGGCAGGCTGGCGTTCCTGTTCCCCGGGCTGGAGGGCGACTTCACCCCCCAGGTCGACGACGTGGCAGCCCACTTCGGCCTGCCCACCCTCTCGCTCGACGGGGACCGGACCGGCGACGTGGGCAGGCACGGCTTCGGTGTCGTCGCCGTCGGTCGGCTCCTCGACACCGCGCTGCGCCGCAGCGGCATCGTGCCGGACGCGGTCGCCGGGCACAGCGTGGGCGAGTGGACGGCGATGGCGGCGGCCGGACTGTACGCCGGGGAGGAGGTCGACGCGTTCATGGCGGGCTTCGACCCGGACTCGGTGACGGTCCCCGGCCTCGCCTTCGGCGCGATCGGCGCGTCCGCCGAACAGGTCCTGGCCGCCCTGCGCGACGAGGGCCGGGCGGAGTCGGGCCTGGTGCTCTCGCACGACAACGCTCCCGGCCAGTCGATGGTGTGCGGCCCGGAGGCGGCGGTGGAGGACTTCGTGCGGGCCTTCCGCGCCCGGGGCGTCCTCAGCCAGGTGCTGCCGTTCCGGTCGGGCTTCCACACGCCGATGCTTCAGCCCCATCTCGGCCCGATCAAGGAGGCCGCCGACCGGTTCCGGCTGCGTCGGCCGCACACCCCGGTCTGGTCGGGGACGACGGCGGCGCCGTTCCCCGCGGACGAGGCGGGGATACGGTCCCTGTTCCTCCGGCACCTGCTGGAACCCGTCCGCTTCCGGCAGCTGGCCGAGGCCCTGTACGCGGCCGGCCACCGTGTGTACGTCCAGGTAGGCCCCGGTCAGCTCGGCTCCCTGGTCGGCGACACCCTGGGCGGCCACGACCACCTCGTCGTCGCCGCCAACTCACCCCACCGCACGGGCCTCGCCCAGCTCCGCCGGGTGGCCACTGCGCTGTGGACGGCGGGGGCGACGGTGGTGCCCTCCCTGACACCCGTCGGTCTCACCTCGGCTCAACGGCCGCCGGTGCGCCTGGACTTGGACGGATCGCTGGTGTCCCTCGCACCTCACGACCTCCCCGCACTGCGAGCCGAGCTGCGGGCCGAGCTGCGCGCCGCCCCCCCGGCCCGTACGGCGGACGTCGGCGGACCTTCGCCGCTGGACGCCCTCGTCGAACGCTCCCCGATGGCAGCCGAGTTGAGCGCCCTGCTCCGCGAGACGGCGGACACGGCCGCCGCCCTCATGACCACCAGGGCCTCAACTCCCGTACGGCCACGCCCGATCGGCCCGACGCACAGCACCGTCCGCGTCTCCCCCGACACCATGCCCTACCTTCTGGACCACTGTTTCTTCCCCCAGCGGCCCGGCTGGCCCGACGTCGCCGACCGGTGGCCGGTCGTCCCGGCGACGACGATCGTGCAGCACATCGTGGACGCGGCGCTGGACGCGACCCGGGAGTCGTCCCCCGGCAGGGTGCCGGTCGCCGTGCACGGCGCGCGGTTCGAGGAGTGGCTCACCGCCACCCCCGCCGTCGACGTACCGGTGACCGTGACCCCACAGGGCCCCGAGAACCCGGACCGTCTGGCCGTCTCCTTCGGTCCCCGGGCCCGCGCCACCGTGGAACTCGCCGCGGAGTATCCCGCCCCGTCCCCCGCCCCGTGGCCCACCGATCCCGGCGCCGAGCGCATCCCGGAGCACACCGCCGCCCAGCTGTACGCCGAGCGCTGGATGTTCCACGGCCCGGCGTTCCAGGGCGTCACCGAGCTCACCGCGATCGGCGACCGCCACGTCCGGGGAGTCATCACCACCCCGCCCGCGCCCGGCGCGCTGCTGGACAACGTCGGCCAGATCCTCGGCTACTGGATCATGGCGACCCGCACGGAGCGGACGGTCGTGTTCCCGGTCGGGATGCGGGAGTTGCGGTTCCACGGGCCGCATCCGACGCCGGGGACCGAGGTGGGCTGCCTGGTGCGGATCACGGACCTCACCGACACGTTCCTGGAGGCCGACGTCCAGCTGACGGTCGGCGGCACGGTGTGGGCGGAGCTGCACGGCTGGCAGGACCGCCGCTTCGACAACGACCCCACGACCAGGCCGGTCGAGCGGTTCCCGGAGCTCCACACCCTGTCCGAGACCCGGCCGGGCGGCTGGCAGCTGCTGCACGAGCGGTGGCCGGACCTGGCGTCCCGCGAGCTGATCATGCGCAACTCCCTCGGCGGCGTGGAGCGCGCGCAGTACGCGGAGCACGCGCCGCGCGGGCGCCGGCAGTGGCTGCTGGGCCGGATCGCGGTCAAGGACGCGGTCCGGCAGTGGCTGTGGGACCAGGGCGAGGGCCCGGTCTTCCCGGCAGAGCTGCGGGTGCACAACGACGAGGCGGGCCGCCCGTACGTCACCGGCGTGCACGGCCGTGTCCTGCCCGCGCTGGACGTGTCGCTCGCCCACTGCGCGGAGGCGGGCGTCGCGATCGTCCGGCCGCACACTCCGGGCCCCGGATGCGGGATCGACATCGAGGAGGTCACCCACCGCACCCCGCAGACCGTCGCCGCCGCGCTCGGACCGGACGAACTGCGCCTCCTGCGCACCCTGTTGGAGCAGAGCGGCGAATCCGAGGCGCTGTGGTTCGCCCGTTTCTGGGCGGCGAAGGAGGCTGTCGCCAAGGCGGAGGGAACCGGATTCAGCGGCAGACCACGGGACTTCACGGTCCTCGACGTGACCCCGGCCGGCGACCGGCTGACCGTCGCGGGCCGCCTGGCACCCGCCTACACCGTGCACTGCGCCCCGGCCGCCAACCCGCCCCGGCTGCCCGACCGTTCGTACGCGGTCGCTTGGACGACGGGACACCCGACCCCGAAGGAGCACGACGCCCGATGACTTCCCCCACCCCCCACACCTCCGTCACCGCCGACGAAGAGGCCGTCCTCGCCGACCTCACCGGCATGCTCGCGCGACTCCTGGAGGACGAGTACGGCCTCGACGACGTCGAGATCGGCATGCGGACGACCTTCAACCGCGACCTGGAGCTGGAGAGCATCGACCTGGTCACCCTGGCCGGTCTGCTCCAGGAGCGGTACGGGGACCGGGTCAACTTCGCCGAGTTCCTGGCCGGCATGGAGTTCGACGAGATCATCGAGCTGACCGTCGGCCGACTCGTCGAGTACGTCGTGACGAGCCTGAAGGGCGCGGGGGCGAGCTGAGCCATGGCGATGGTCGACACCGGCACCGTCCGGTTGCACGTACAGCGGATCGGCCCCCGGGAGGGCCGGCCGGCCACCGCCACCGTGGTGCTGGTGCACGGTCTGCTCACCGACAGCCTGGCCAGCTACTACTTCACCGTCGCGCCCGCGTTCGCGGCCGCCGGCCTCGACGTCGTCATGTACGACCTGCGCGGCCACGGACGCAGCGAACGCCCCGCCACCGGCTACACGTTGGACGACAGCGTCGACGACCTGGAGGCGCTGCTCGACCGCCTGGCGGTGCCCGGCCCGGTGCATCTCGTCGGCAACTCCTACGGCGGCACGATCGCGTTCGGCTACGCGGCCCGGCATCCCGAGCGGGCGGCGAGCGTCAGCCTCATCGAGTCCGAACCGGCCACCGCCGCCTGGGCGGTGAAGCTCGGCGGGATCCTGGACCGGGTCGTGACGCAGCTCGCGCACAACGAGCCGGACGCGATCGCCTGGATCAGCGCGAACCGCAGCCACAACACCGCCCGCCTGGCGAAGGGCGCGGCCCGGCTCGCCCGCGAGACCAGCCTCGGCCGGGACATCCCGGCCAGCCAGGTACTGACGGAGGATCAGATCGCGTTGGTGCGCTGCCCGGTGCTGGGCCTGTACGGCGGCGACTCCGACCTCGCCGCACTCGCGCCCTGGTTCCAGGCGGTGCTGCCGGACTGCCGGACCGTGGTGATCCCGGGGCACGAGCACTCGGTTCTCGTGGAGGCCTCGGGGACGGTCGGCGGGCACATCCTGCACCTGGTCGAGGAGGCCGGGCGGGTGGCGGCGGAGGTGGCCGGGTGAGCCGATTCCTTTTCGTCGTCCCGCCGTTGACCGGGCACATCAATCCGACCGTCGGCGTCGCCGCCGAACTCGCCGCGCACGGGCACCTGGTGGCGTGGGTCTGCCCCGATCCGGAGCTGGTGGGCCGGCTCGCGGGTCCCGGGGCCGTGGCGGTCTTCGCATGTGCCGGGACCCCGCGAGGTGAGCGGCCGGCCGGCCTGCGCGGTCCGGAGGCTCTGAAGTTCCTGTGGGAGTGGTACCTGCTCCCGCTGGCCCGGGCCATGGCGCCGGGGGTGCGGGCGGCCGTCGAGGCGTTCCGGCCGGACGTGGTCGTCGCCGACCAGCAGGCCTTCGCCGGCGCGCTGGTCGCGGAGCGGCTGGGGCTGCCCTGGGCGACCTCGGCGACCACGTCGGCCGAGTTCACCGACCCCCTCGCCGGGCTGCCCAAGGTCAGTCAGTGGCTGGCGGAGCGGCTGGCCGAACTCCGGGCCGCTGTCGGGGATCCGGCGGGCACCGCCGACCCCCGCTTCTCCCCACAGCTCGTCCTCGCCTTCAGCACACCGGAGTTGGCGGGCGCCTCGCACTCCGGGGTCCGCTGGGTCGGTCCGTCGATCACTGCCCGCCCGTCCGCCGCCGGCTTCCCCTGGGCGTGGCTCGACCCCGGCCGGGTCACCGTGCTGGTCACGCTCGGCACCGCGAACACCGACGTCGGCGGCCGGTTCCTCGACACGTGCCGCAGCGCACTGCGGGAGCGGGCCGACCGGGTGCAGGGGGTGATCGTCGATCCCGGCGGCACGCTGTCGCCGCACGGCAACGACAGCGGCAACGGCAACGGCAACGGCGACGACAAGGACGTGCTGATCGTGCCGTCCGTGCCCCAACTCGACCTGCTGGAACGGGGAGTCGGCGCCGTGGTCTGCCACGCGGGGCACAACAGCGTGTGCGAGGCGCTGTGGCACGGGGTACCGCTCGTCGTGGCTCCCATCCGCGACGACCAGCCGGTGGTGGCCGGGCAGGTCGTGGACGCGGGGGCCGGGGTACGGGTGCGGTTCGGCCGGGTCACCGCGCAGAAGCTGGGCGCGGCGCTGGACGCCGTCCTGGACGACCCCGCCCACTCCGCGGCGGCCGAGCGGATCCGTACGGCGTTCCGCGCCGCGGGCGGCGCCTCCGCCGCCGCGGCCCATCTCGACGGACTGGCCAGGGAGTTCAGATGAGCGAGAAGAGCCAAGACACCGAACCCACCGCGGCCGCCGAGCGCATCGCGGCGCTGCGCCCCGGCTACCAGGCGGACATCGCGGCCGGCCTGGACCGCTTCTTCGAACCCCGCAGCACCGTCTGTCCCTGGTGCGGCTCGGACGAGCTGACCACCCGGCTGCGCACCACCGACCTGCTCCAGCACAAGCCGGGCCGTTTCGTCCTGGACCTCTGCGCGGCCTGCGGGCACACCTTCCAGAACCCTCGACTCAGCGCAAAGGGCCTGGAGTTCTACTACCGGGACTTCTACGACGGGCTCGGCGAGAAGAAGCTCGGCGACACCTTCGGCAGCCGGACGAAGATGTACCGCGGGCGGGCCGAGTCGATGCTGCCGCACGACCCCGAGCCGAAGACCTGGCTGGACGTCGGCACCGGACACGGTCACTTCTGCGCGGTCGCCCGGGAGGTGCTGCCCGGGACCACGTTCGACGGGCTCGACTTCACCGACGGCGTCGAACTCGCGCAGCGGGAAGGCCGGGTGGAGCACGGCTACCGGGGCAGTTTCCCCGACCTCGCGCCCGGGCTGGCCGCCGGCTACGACGTGGTGAGCATGTTCCACTACCTGGAGCACAGCACCGACCCCGACCGTGAGCTGCGCGCCGCACGCGAGACGGTCCGCCCCGGCGGCCATCTGCTGATCGAGGTGCCGGACCCCGAGAGCCGCTACGCCCGTCTCCTCGGCCGCTGGTGGCTGCCCTGGCTCCAGCCGCAGCACCTGCACTTCGTGCCAGTGGCCAACCTGCGGGAACGGCTCGCGAGGCTGGGCTTCACGGTGGTGGCGGAGCAGCACGCCGAGCCGCACGACCCGGTCGATCTGCTGGCCGCCGCCTGGCTGGCGCTGGACCACGCCGCGCCCCGCGACGACGCGCCCTGGCTGCCCGAGCGGCCGGGCGCTCTGCGCCGCACGCTGCGCGCGGCCCTGCTCCTCGCCGGGATCCCGGCGCTGATCGCGGGCACCCTGCTCGACCGGTTCGCGGTGCGGCCGGTGTCGCACCGGCTGGGCGTGTCCAACGCGTACCGGATCGTCGCCAGACGGGACTGACGGGGTGGGTGTGCACGCGGGTGCCGCCGTGCTAGCTTCACCCTGTTTCCATCGACAGGAATCCTGGCGATCGACGGTACGGCACGACGAACGGAACCCGCATGTCCATCATGGCCAGACCCGCGGTGGCCGCCCGCGCCGCCACGACGATGCAGGGCCTCAACCGGCTGGCGAGCCGACGCTCCGGCGGCCCCGGCTCCACGGCCGCCTGGCAGGCCCGCCTGCCCGAATACCCGCGCGACGTGCGGCAGTTGACGATCCCGACATCCGTCGCCCCGGCCCCGGTCACGGTGTACGCACCGCCCACCGGGACGGCGACGTGCCCTTGCGTGCACATCAACTTCCATGGCGGCGGCTTCGTCATCTCGATGCCGGAGATGGACGACGCGCTGTGCCGGCTGCTCGCCGTGGAGGCGGGGGTGGTCGTGGTCAACGTCAAGTACGTCGTCGCCCCGCAGTACCCGTTCCCGGCGCCGACCACGCAGGCGTACGACGTCGTGCGGTGGGTCGCCGAGCACGGCGCCGAGCAGGGCTGGGACGGCGGGCGGCTCACCGTGGGCGGGCAGAGCGCGGGCGGCGCGCTCGCCGCGGCCGTGGCCCGGCAGGCCCTGGAGCAGGGCGGTCCGTCGCTCGCGCTCCAGGTGCTGCACTATCCCCCGCTGGATCTCACGACCCCCGCCAGAGACAAGAAGGCCGCCGTCGCCAAGCCGATGCTGCGCCCCTGGATGGGGGAGATCTTCGACTCCTCCTATGTGCCGGATCCCCGCGAGCGCGCCCACCGGCTCGTCTCGCCCGCGGGCGCCGCGGACACCGCCGACCTGAACGGCATCGCCCCGGCCCTGGTGATCACGGCCCACGACGACCTGCTCAGGAACGAGGCGACACGGTACGCCGAGCGGCTCGACGCCGCAGGCTCCCTCGTCGCACTCCACGACGTCGCCGGAGCCGACCACGGCTACGACGCCAAGGACGACGTAAAGGCCCGCGCCACCTACCACCTGATCGCCCGTCACCTCAGGCAGGCCACGGAACCCGAGGCGCCCGACGCCTGATGCCGGACGCCTGACGCGCTCGTTCAGCGCACCGACGCCGTGGCCGCCTCCGCGACGATCTCGGCGACCACGGCCGGCTGCTCGACGAGGAGAAGGTGCCCGGCGTCGGCGACGGTGACCATGCGGACGTGCGGGCAGGCCTGCTCGTTCCAGCGAAACAAGATTGTCAACAATTTTGTCCGCCGTATCGGGCGCACGGGAGTCCCCCGCGCGTGTGGGAGGGGGAGGGGGCGGGCGCTCAGTCCCCGAGCGGGGACGCCGTCGTACCCCTGATCTCCAGCACGGGCGGGGCCAGCCGCACGCGTCCCGCTCCCCCATGCCCCTCGAACCGGTCCAGGAGGCAGCGGGCGGCCCGGCGTCCGACCTCGTGGCCGGCGTTGTCGACCGTGGTCAGCCAGAGGTGCCGCAGCCGGGACGTGCTCGTGTTGTCGTAGCCGACCACGGACAGGTCCCGGGGGACCCGCAGGCCCATCTCCTCGGCCGCCGAGAGGGCGCCGACGCAGGCGATGTCGTTGACGGCGAACACGGCCGTGGGCCGGTCCGGACGGCTCAGCAGCCGTACGGCGGCCCGGTGGCCGCCCTCCTCGGTCATGTCGCTGAGCTCGACCATGGCCTCGCCCGCCCCGTGCGCCCGCAGCGCCGCCTCGAAACTGCGCCGGCGCAGCTCGCCGACCGCGCCGTAGCCCGCGACGTGCGCGATCCGGCGGTGCCCCAGCCCCAGGAGGTGCTCGGCGACCAGTCGCGCGCCCTGCTCGTCGTCGCCCGCGACCACGTCGACCCCGGCCGGGACGGGCTCCCGGGCGCCGGCGACGACGACCGGGATCCGCTCGGCGACCTCGCCCAGCGCCGCCGGGTCGGGCAGCGTCCCCACCACGACCAGGCCGTCGGCGCCGAGTTCGAGGAAGGGACCGGCCGGGTCCTGCCCGACGCGGCGGTTCAGCCGGGCGTCCGCGAGCAACATGTGCAGACCGGCGGCGTGCAGCAGCGAGTTGAGGCCGTCCAGGAGATCGACGTACCAGGGGTTGCGCAGGTCGTGCAGGAGGACGCCGATCGTGCGGGTGCGCTGCTCGCTGAGGCTGCGCGCGGCCGCGTTGGGCCGGTAACCCAGCTCGCGAACAGCCCGCAGGACGGCCTCCCGCTTCTCGGCGCGCACCTGACCTGAGCCGCGCAGCACCAGGGAGACCAGCGACTTGGACACTCCGGCCCGTTCGGCGACGTCACGGATGGTCGGCGGCCTCATGAGGTGGACCGTTCCATGTCACTGACCGCTTGTCAAAGGATCCGGAAAGCCTTGACACCCTCGGCAGACCGCCTTCAGGGTGGCCTGGACAGTAAATGGACCGGTCCAAAGAGGGGCTGTCATGGTGGATTCGCTCGGTGTCGCCGTCGTCGGGTTCGGCTGGATGGGCCGGGTGCACACCCAGGCGTACGCCCGCGTCCGGCACCACTATCCGCGGCTGGCCCTGCGTGCGGAGCTCGTGACCGTCGCCGAGGAGGTGCCGGGCCGGGCGGAGGAGGCCGCCGACCAGTTCGGCTTCGCCGCCACCACCCGGGACTGGCGCGAGGTGGCCGCCGACCCCCGGGTGCGGGCCGTGAGCATCACCGCGCCGAACTTCCTGCACCGCGAGATCGGTGTCGCGATGGCCGAGGCCGGCAAGCACATCTGGATCGAGAAGCCGGTGGGCCTCACCCCGGGGGACGCCCGGGCCGTGGCGGACGCGGTGGCCAAGGCCGGCGTCCAGGGCACGGTCGGCTTCAACTACCGCAACGCGCCCGCCGTGGAGACGGCCCGCGACCTGATCGCCTCCGGTGACCTCGGCACGGTCACCCATGTCCGCATCCGCCTCTTCAGCGACTACGCGGCCCACCCGGACGGCGCCCTGACCTGGCGGTACGAGCGGGAGCGTGGTGGCAGCGGAGTACTGGGCGACCTGGCCTCGCACGGCGTCGACCTGGCCCGCTTCCTGCTCGGCGACATCACGTCCCTGACGGCCGACACCGCGGTCTTCGTGCCCGAGCGGGCCCGCCCGACCGGGGCGACGGCGGGCCACAGCCGCGCCGCCGGCGGCGAGCTCGGCCCGGTCGAGAACGAGGACTACGTCAACTGTCTGCTGCGCTTCGCCTCCGGCGCGCGGGGTGTGCTGGAGGCCTGCCGGGTCTCGGTCGGTGAGCAGAACAACTACGGCTTCGAGGTGCACGGCACCAAGGGCGCGGTGTTCTGGGACTTCAGGAGGATGAACGAACTGGGCGTCAGCCGTGGCACGACGTACCAGGACCAGCCGGTCAGCACGGTGTACGTCGGGCCGGGCGACGGCGAGTTCGGCGCGTTCCAGCCGGGCGCGGCGAACGCCATGGGCTACGACGACCTGAAGGTCGTGGAGGCGTACCGCTTCCTTCGGTCGATCGCCGAGGGCGCCCCGCACGGGGCGACGCTCGCGGACGCGGTGCACAGCGCGACCGTGCTGGAGGCGATGACCCACTCCGCCCGGAGCGGCTCCTGGATGGACGTCCACCCGTAGGGGTGGCCCTGGGAACACCCCCGGTCCGGTCCTCAGGCCCAGGGACCGCGCGCCCCGGAGACGGCAGGCTTCAAGGGTCGGCGAGCAAGCGCACGAACACCCGGACGCCGACACCGATTCCGCCACACCGAGAACTCGGGGGACCCCATGTCCGAAGTCATCGCCCGCCGACTGACCGGCCTCGCGGCCGTCGTCGCCGCGGTCGCCCTCATCGTCCAGGTGCCGCTGTACTTCGTCTACGACGGCCCGCCGCCGGACGGCAACGTGCTGTCCCGGCTGCTCATCGGGATCGTCGCGCTGGCCTGCCTGGTGGTGTTCGTGACGGCGTTCCGCGAACTGGTGCGGCGGGTCGACCCCGCCCATGAGTGGGTCGGCTCGATCGCCCTCTCCACCGGCCTCGTCTACGCCACCGTCACCCTGGTCTCGATGGGCCTGGAGGCCGGCGCGGTCATCGCCGTCGACCATCCGATCGACCCGACCATCGACGTCAGCGGCACCTACATCCTGTACGGGTCGATCTCCCGCCTCATGCTGGCGCTGTTCCTGACCGCCCTCGGGTACGCCGTCTCCCGGACCCGCCTGCTGCCGCGCTGGACCGGCCGCTCGGCATACGTCCTGGCCGGGATCAACCTGGCGTTCGTGCCGTCGCTGTTCTTCGGCAACGACCCCGCGTTCTTCTACGCGGCGAACGGCTGGGGCACGACCGCGCTGATGGGGGCCGTCCTCAGCTACTGGCTGCTGGCCGTGGGCGTCTCGACGTACCGCAGCGCGGCCCGCGTCACCCCGACGGTCGAGTCCCCGGCACTGCGGCACTGAGCAGAGCGGCACTGAGCAGACCAGCACCGCACAGAGCAGCACCGCGCAGTGCACAGCCCGCGCCCCAGGGGGCGGCCCGCGTCAGCCGGCCGCCGCCTGGGGCGGCATGTTGTACGGGGTGACCACCTGGATCGCCGACGGCAGCAGGGGCCCGGCCGGCGGCAGCGCGCCGTGGGCCCGCATCACCGTGTGGCAGGCCTCGCGCACATCGTGGCGCAGGTCGTGGTGGAGGACGGCGGACAGCCGGTGCTCGCGCAGCAGCCGCGTGTTGTCGTGGTCGAGGTCATGTGCGACGAACACCGCGCACTCCCGGCCGAGGTCGGCGAAGGCGCGCAGGGCCGCGATGTTGCCGCCGCCGATGGAGTAGACGGCGCGGATGTCCGGATCGCGGTCCAGCGCGGCCCGGACGAGGTCGTACTGGGTGGCGTCCAGCCCCTGTCCCTCGGTGATCTCGACGAGTGCGCGCTCGGGATGACGGGCCCGCATCACGCTGCGGAAGCCCATCTCGCGCTCCTCCTCGTTGCGGAAGAACCCGCTGCTCAGGCTGGTGAGCACATTGCCGGGCCGGTCGCCGAGCCACTGGCCCATGAGGTAGGCGGCGGTGGCGCCTGCGGCCCGGTCGTCGATGCCGACGTAGGCGAGGCGGGCGCTGGCGGGCAGGTCCGTGACGAGGGTGACGACCGGGATGCCGGCGGCGACCAGCCGGCCGACGGCGGCGGTGATCTCGGGGACGTCCGGGGCCTTCAGGATCACTCCCTGGGAACCGCGCCGGGCTATCCGGTCCAGGGTCGCGACCTGCTCCTGGACCGGGCCGGTCTCCCGGAAGTGGAAGCGGGAGCGCAGCACGGCCGGGTGCAGGGACGGCAGCTCGGCCTCCAGGGCGGCCCGGACGGCGGTGGTGAAGCGTTCCGGCGCCTGCATCACGATGTCGATCATGAAGGTGCGGCCGACGAGTCGGACCTGGGTGCGCTGACGGTCGAGGTCGGCGATGGCCCGCTGGACCTCCTGCGCGGTGGACTGGCGCACTCCTCCCCTGCCGTTGAGGACCCGGTCGACGGTGGCCTCGCTGAGACCCGCCTGACGTGCGATCTCACGGATGGGGAAGGGGTGGCCCACGGAAGGCTCCTGGGAGGTCTGCCGGACGGTTCGCCGGAAGGTCTGCTTGAGGGGTTTTTGATGGCTGTCTGCTGGTTGCTCGATGGTTTTGTCATGACAAGAATGGCAGCGCTGAGCCGCCATTGTCATCGAAGGGACAAGGATGTCCTTCACCTCCGCGCAGGGCCATGCCGGGGACCGCGTCTGGCTGACCGAGCAGGACTGCGACCTCGACGTCTTCCGTCCGCTCGTCGAGCGCGAGACCGACCCCGCCGACTTCCCGCACGCCACTGCCGTCGAGAAGAACGTCCTCGTCTACGACAGTGAGCGGCTGCGCGCCGGCAGAGCGGACCGTGCGGTGCGCGCCGAGCTGGTGCGGGCCCTGACCGACGGCCCCGGTGTCGTCGTCTTCCGGGGCGCCTTCCCCGATCCGGCGGTCGTCGACCGGGCCAGCACCGTCTTCGACGCCCTCATCGCCGAGCAGCATGCCTCGGGTGCGACGGCCGGCGACCACTTCGCGAAGCCCGGCGCCAACGACCGCGTCTGGAACGCCCTGGAGAAGGCCGCCCTGTACGACCCGGAGGCATTCGCCGAGTACTACGCCAACGACGTCCTCGCACTGGTCTCCCGATCCTGGCTCGGCCCCGGCTACCAGGTGACCTCCCAGGTCAACGTGGTGAACCCGGGCGGCGCTGCGCAGCGCCCGCACCGCGACTACCACCTCGGGTTCCTCTCCGACGACGCGGCCGCCGCCTATCCGGCGCACGTCCACCGGCTCTCCCCGGTGCTCACGCTCCAGGGTGCGGTCGCGCACTGCGACATGCCGGTGGAGTCCGGTCCCACGCTGTACCTGCCGTACTCGCAGACCTTCGAGCCCGGCTATCTGGCGTGGCGGCTGCCGCAGTTCCAGGAGTACTTCGACGGGCACCACGTCCAACTGCCCCTGGCGAAGGGCGACGCGGCCTTCTTCAACCCGGCCGTCCTGCACGCCGCCGGCACCAACCGCACCGCCGACGTACGCCGGATGGCCAACCTGCTCCAGGTGTCCTCGGCCTTCGGGCGGGCGATGGAGACCGTGGACCGGGAGGCGGTCGCGAACGCGGTCTTCCCCGTGCTGCTGAAGCGCCGGGCACAGGGCGTCGGCGAGGAGTGGCTGGAGCACGTGATCGCGGCGAGCGCCGAGGGCTACCCCTTCCCCACCAACCTCGACAGCGACCCGCCCGTCGACGGCCTGGCCCCGCCCTCGCAGGCGGACGTGGTCCGGCGTGCGGTGCGCGAGGAGTGGACCCCGCAGGCGCTCCGCGACGAACTGCGGGCCGGCGCCATGCGGCGCACCAGCTGAAAGGAACCTCTGCACATGGGACTTCTCGACGACAAGGTCGTCCTCGTCAACGGCGGCAGCCAGGGCGTCGGCGCGGCCATCGCACGGGCCGCGGTCCGTGAGGGCGCGCTCGTCGCCGTCACCGGACGGCGACCGGAACCGGGCGAGGCGCTGGTGGCGGAGCTGACCGCCGCGGGCGGCAAGGCGCTCTTCGTGCGGGCCGACCTGGCGGACGCCGAGCAGGCGAAGACGTCGGTGGCCGAGACGGTCGCCGCGTACGGCCGGGTCGACTGCCTGGTGAACTCGGCCGGGCTCACGTCACGGGGGACGCTCCTCGACACCACGCCCGAGCTGTTCGACCAGCACATCGCGATCAACCTGAAGGCGCCGTTCTTCGCCATGCAGGCGGCGGTGGCGGACATGCTGGCCCGCGAGGCGCCCGGCACGATCGTCAACATCATCACCTCCTCGGCGCACGGCGGTCAGCCGTTCCTCGCGCCGTACGTCGCCGCCAAGGCCGGCCTGGTCGGTCTGACCCGCAACGCCGCGCACGCCCACCGCTTCGACCGGGTCCGGATCAACGGCCTGAACATCGGCTGGACGGCCACCGAGGGCGAGGACGCGACCCAGAGGTCCTTCCACGGCGCCGGCGACGACTGGCGCGAGCAGGCCGCCGCCCGGCTGCCCATGGGCAAGCTGGGCCAGCCGGACGAGATCGCCGACTTCGTGGTCTTCCTGCTGTCCGACCGGTCGGGCGTGGTCACCGGTTCGGTGATCGACTGGGACCAGAACGTGCTCGGCGGGCTCGACTAGACCCGCTTCTCCCCCGTCCCCCTGTATGCCTCTGTACGACTCGCTAGGAGCTGTGACCCCCATGCGCATCGGAATCCTCGGCCTCGGCCGCATCGGCGCCTTCCACGCCGAGACCCTCTTTGGACTCGACGCCGTCGAGTCGCTCGTCGTCGCCGACCCGTTCGCGGAGGCCGCCAAGAACGCGGCCGAGCGGTTCGGCGCCGAGGTCGCGGACTCCCCCGAGGCCGTGCTGGCCGCCGGCGTGGACGGTGTGGTGATCGCCGCGGCGACCGACGCCCACCCGGGTCTGATCCTGGCCGCCGTGGAGGCGGGCGTCCCCGTCTTCTGCGAGAAGCCCGTCGCCAGGACGATGAGCGAGGGCGTGGCCGTCCTCAAGGCCGTCCAGGGTTCCGCCGTCCCCATCCAGATCGGCTACAACCGCCGCTTCGACGCGGGCTTCGTCGCCGCGCGGGCTGCGGTGCAGGCCGGCGAACTGGGCAAGCTGCACACGGTCCGCTCGACCACGCTGGACCCGGCCCCGCCGCCCGCCGCGTACATCGCCGCGTCCGGGGGCATCTTCCGGGACTGTTCCGTGCACGACTTCGACATCATCCGCTGGGTCACGGGCCGCGAGGTGACCGAGGTGTACGCGGTCGGCGGCAACCGGGGCGCCGACTACATCAAGGAGGCGGGCGACGCCGACACCACCGGCGCGATCCTCACCCTCGACGACGGCACGATCGCCGTGGTCTCCAACTCCCGCCACAACGCCCGCGGTTACGACGTGCGGATGGAGATCCACGGGTTCGCGGACTCGATCGCCGTGGGCCTGGAGGACAAGCTGCCGCTGCGCTCGGTGGAGCCCGGGGTGACCTTCCCGGCCGGCACCCCGCACGACTTCTTCATGGACCGCTTCACCGCCGCCTACCGCGCCGAACTGACCGCGTTCACCGAGGTCGTGGCCGGCTCCCGCCCCTCTCCCTGCACGATCGAGGACGCTCTGGAGGCGGGCTGGATCGCGGACGCCTGCACGCTGTCCCTGCACGAGCACCGGCCCGTGACGATCGCGGAGGTGCGGGCCTCCTGAGCCCGTGGCGAAGGGCGAGCGGGGCACGCTGTTCCCGGTCGCCCTTCGCCACGCTCACCGGCCGTGGCGAACGGCTCTCACAGGCCTTGACGCCCTCGCCTGCGTAAACGCAGGCGATTCCGGTCAGCACCGCTACGCGGTGCTCCCTCGGGTTCCTGCTTCACAAGCCTCTGCCACCCGGAGGTGGTCTTACAAGGCCTCCACAGGCCTGACTTCCCGCCCGTCCGGCGGTAGGTCCGCCAACTACGTTGTCGGACAAGGCGACTTTAGCAATGGCGCTGCGCCCCTACGGGCCGCCGGGGCGAGGATGCCCTACACCTCCACCCTGAAGGGTGGAGCACTGGGCAAGTGTTTGGTAGCGAACGGCCACTTCGTCGGGGTCGTAGTGGTCGCGCGACGGGTCCTTCGGCAGGGCGGGCTGTTCCTCCACCATGTCCTCCGGGCTGATCCGCTCCGGCAGCGCGCCGAACCGGGCCCGGCGCCGGGCCTCCGTGGTGTCGGGCTTGTCGTCCTCGTGCATCTCACCCTCCCCTTTCCCGCACCACACCTTGCACCTGTCCGAACGTTCTCAGTGCGCCGCCGGTTCCGCCGGCAGGTTGAAGACGTGGTTCGGGGAGACGATCGTCGTGATCGCGTCGCCGAACACGGTGCTCGGCTCCTCGTTCTTGTAGTTGATGTCGGTGTTCAGCACGACGACGATGGTCGCCCGCGCCGACGGCAGATAGATCGTCAGCGTCTCGTAGCCGGGCAGCGAACCGTTGTGGCCGATCCAGCCCTGCACGTTGAAGATGCCTAGACCGTATCCGGCGCCCGGGATGGGCGTGGCCGGTGTGATCAGGCGCTGCTTCTGGGTGGCGGCGCTGACCATCCGGTGGCCGTCGGGCAGGACGCCGGTGGCCACGGTGCGCGCCCAGATCCGCAGGTCGTCCAGTGTGGAGATCATCGCGCCGGCCGCCCAGCCCCAGGAGGGGTTCCAGTCGGCCGAGTCCTCGACCTTCCCGGTCGCGGTCTGGTTCGTGTAGCCCTGGGAGTGCGGGGTCGGGAACTCGTTGCCGGTCGGGAACAGGGTGTCGTGCAACCCGGCGGGATCCAGAATGTGGTCGTGGATGTAGTCGTTGAGATGCGCGCCGCTCATCCTCTCGACGACCAGGCCGAGCAGGATCAGGTTGGTGTTGCAGTAGTAGAACTTCTCGCCCGGCTGGAACAGCACGGGGTGCTTGAAGGAGTAGTCGAGCAACTGCTGCGGAGTGAACGGCCGCTTGGGATCGGTCGTCAGGGCCTTGTAGAAGCCCGGGTCGGCGGAGTAGTTGAACAGTCCGCTGCGCATGCCGGCCAGCTGCCGCAGGGTGATCCTGTCGCCGTTCGGCACGCCGTCGATGTACTTGCCGATGGGGTCGTCGAGGCCGATCTTCCCCTCGTCGACCAGCTGCAGGAGCGCCGTGACGGTGAACGTCTTGGTCTCGCTGCCGATCCGTACAAAGAGGTCCGGAGTCATCTTCTGGCCGGTGCTCTTGTCGCGGACGCCGAAGGACTTCACGTAATGACCCTTGTCGGGCGTCCAGATGCCGACGCTCACCCCGGGCACGTTCGCCTGCTTCATGACCCGCTGGACGGCCGCGTCGACCTGCTGCCGCACGGCGGGGGTGAGTTCGACGACGCCGTCCCCGGAAGAGGACGGCGAGGGTGGTTCGGCGGCTGTGGCGCTCTCGGCGGGCGAGGACGGCAGCGCCGTCGCCCCGCCCGCGGTCGGCACCACCAACGCCCCCACCGTGGCAGCGACGACGATCCCCCGGCGCAGTCGCATGTACGGGTGTGTCATGGGCCCTCTCCCGCATGAGGAGGTTGCGCCGCACAGCCGCACCAAGGGGCACGGGCCGCATGCGGCCCATCACCACCACCATACGAGCGCGGGCGCGCCGCCGCCTGTCGGCGACGGCACGACGCGCCTGGTCAGCGACCGCTCACGCCCCGCAGGACCGCAGGAACTTCCGGGTGCGCACGGCGATCGGCAGCGGGGCGTCCGGCTCGCACGGGTACATGTCCTGCTCGACGATCGCGAACAGCTCCACGCCCAGCCGCTGCGCCGCGACCAGGACCGGCTCCAACTCCGGTACACCGGACGGCGGTTCGCACATCACCCCGCGCTGGACGGCGGGCCCGAACGGCACCCCGTCGCGGACGACGTCGGCGAGGATCTCCGGGTCGACCTGCTTGAGGTGGAGGTAGCCGATGCGTTCGCCGTAGGTCTCGATCAACTGGACGCTGTCGCCGCCGCAGTAGGCGTAGTGACCGGTGTCCAGGCAGAGGTTGACCAGTTCGCTGTCGGTGGAGTCGAGGAAGCGTTCCACGTGGGGCTCGGTGTCGAGGTGCGTGTCGGCGTGCGGATGGACGACGAGGTCCAGGCCGTACGTCTCCTTCACCTCGTGGCCGAGCCGCTCCATGCCCTTGGTGAGATGGGCCCACTGTTCGCCCGTCAGCTCCGGCGGCTCCAGGATCTCGGCCGTCTTGTCGTCCCGCCAGAAGGACGGGATGACGACGAGATGCCGGGCGCCCATCGCCTGGGTGAGCGCGGCCACCTCGCTGACGTGCGACCAGGTGGACTCCCACACGGACGGGCCGCGGTGCAGGCCGGTGAAGACCGTGCCCGCCGAGACGCTCAACCCCCGCCTGGCCACCTCGTCGGTGAGACGCGCCGGGTCGGTCGGCAGATAGCCGTAGGGGCCGAGTTCGATCCAGGAGTAGCCGGCCTCGGCGACCTCGTCCAGGAAGCGTTCCCAGGGCACCTGTCGGGGGTCGTCGGGGAACCACACGCCCCAGGAGTCGGGGGCCGAGCCGATGCGGATGCGGTCGAGAGCCTGTCCCATGTCAGGACGTCCCCTCCGCCTGGCCCGCCACGGGAGCGGTGAGGTCATCGGCCTCCGGGAGCTCTTCCACGTCGACGCCGCGGACCTGGGACAACTCGTGTTTGAGGGCTGCGAGTTCGGCGCCGCCGGCCATGTGGTTGGTGAGTTCTTCGAGGCTGACCTGGGCGCGGGAGGCGGTGAGTTCCATGGTGCCCAGGCGCAGGACGCTGAAGTGGTCGCCGACCATGTAGGCGTGGTGGGGGTTGTGGGTGATGAAGATGACGCCGAGGCCGCGGTCGCGGGCGGCGGCGATGTACTTCAGCACCACGCCGGACTGTTTGACGCCGAGGGCGGCGGTGGGCTCGTCCAGGATGAGCACGCGGGCGCCGAAGTAGACGGCGCGGGCGATGGCCACGCACTGGCGCTGGCCGCCCGACAGGGTGCCGATGGGCTGTTCGAGGTCGTCCAGGACGATGCCCATGTTGCGCAGTTCTTCGTCGGCGGTCCTCTTCATCTTCTCGATGTCGAGTCGGCGCACGGGCCAGGGGCCCTTGGTCATCTCCGAGCCGAGGAAGAAGTTGCGCCACACGGGCATCAGGGGGACGGTCGCGAGGTCCTGGTAGACGGTGGCGATACCGCGGTCGAGGGCCTCGCGCGGGGTGGAGAACCGCACGGGCGTGCCGTCGACGAGGAACTCGCCCTCGGTGTGCTGGTGCAGCCCCGAGACGATCTTGATCAGGGTGGACTTGCCCGCGCCGTTGTCGCCCAGGACGCAGGTCACCTTGCCGGGGTGCACCGTCAGGTCGACGCCGTGCAGGGCACGGATGTTGCCGTAGGACTTGCCCGCGTTGCGCAGTTCGACGAGCGCGTGGTCGCCGTCCTCGGGGACGGTGTCCGCGATGATCGCGCCGTGCGTGCCGGTTCCGTTGCTGGTGGTCATTCGGGTCACCTCCGGGTCGCCGTGCGGCTGACCCACAGATTGATCAGGACGGCGCCGAGGAGCATCACGCCGAGGAAGGCCTTGAACCAGTCGGGGTTCCAGCCGGCGTAGACGATGCCCTGCTGCACCATGCCGAACATGAACGCGCCGAAGACCGGGCCGATCGCGGAGCCGGCGCCGCCGGTCAGCAGACAGCCGCCGATGACGGCCGCGGAGATGTAGATCAGCTCCTGGCCGACGCCCTCGCCGGACTGCACGGTGTTGAACGTGAACAGCTGGTGCATGCCGACGAACCAGGCGCCGAAGCCGACCAGCATGAACAGCGAGATCTTCGTGAACGTCACGGGCACGCCGACCGCCCGGGCGCTCTCCTTGTTGCCGCCGACCGCGAAGATCCAGTTGCCGTACTTCGTGCGCAGCAGCACCCACGTGGCGAGCGCCGCGAAGACCAGCCAGTAGAAGATGGTGATCTTCACCTGGACGCCGCCGATGTCGAACGACGAAGCGAAGATCTTCTTCGCCTGCCCGAAGCCGTCCATGTCGCTGATGTCGTCCGTGGCCACGTTGGTGGTGACGAGCTTGGTGACGGCGAGGTTGACGCCCTGCAGGATCAGGAAGGTGCCCAGGGTGATCAGGAAGCTGGGCAGTCCGGTCTTCACCACCATCCAGCCGTTGAAGAAGCCGATGGCGAGGGAGACCAGGAGCGCGACGACCACGCCCACCCAGACGTTCATGGTGAGCTGGTAGCTGAGCATGCTCGCGGTGAGCGCCGAGGAGATCACCGCGACGCCGGACGACAGGTCGAACTCGCCGCCGATCATCAGCAGCGCCACCGGCAGGGCCATGATCCCGATCGTCGACGACTGGTACAGGATGTTGGCCATCGCGCTGGCCTCGCGCACCGGCGGCGCCGAGGCCAGGAAGAACACGTACACCGCGACCGCGCCGAGGAAGACGCCCACCTCGGGGCGTGCCAACAGGCGTAGAGCCAGCGGGCGTTGAGAGGTCCGGCCGTCGCTCTCCTGGCGGCCGGGGGCCGGCGGTGTCTTGCTCACCGCCGGCTCGGCATGCTGGGTCATGCTCATCACCGGGTGCCCTTCGCGGCGTACGCGGCCACCGCGTCGACGTTGGACTTGTCCACGAAGGCCGGGCCGGTCAGCACCGGCTGCTCGCCGCCGCCCATGTAGTTGCCGTTGTTCTTGTAGAGCCACAGCGAGTCGATCGCCAGGTAGCCCTGCAGATACGGCTGCTGATCCACCGCCAGCTCGACGGTGCCCTTGCTGATGGCGCCGGTCAGGTCCTTGTTGAGGTCGAAGGTGGCGATCTTCGCCTTGCTGCCGGCGTCGGACACCGACTGCGCGGCGGTCAGCGCGATGGGGGCGCCGAGCGTGATGACGTGGTCGACGGCCTTGTCCTGGCTGAGCTTGGCGGTGATCGTCGACTTCACGGACGGCATGTCGGTGCCGTTGACGTAGAGGTTCTCGATGGAACCGGAGAACGTCTTCTTCACACCGTCACAGCGCTGGGTGAGGCCGATGTTGCCCTGCTCCTGGATGACACAGACGGCCTTCTTGGAACCGAGCGAGTTCAGCTTGTTGCCGAGGGCCTCGCCGGCGACCGTCTCGTCCTGCCCGAAGAACTCGAGCAGGCCGAGCTTCTTCCACTCGCTCACACCGGAGTTGAGACCGACCACGGGTATCTTCGCGGCCGTCGCCTTGGCTGTGACGTCCTTGAGAGCGTCGGGCTTGGCGAGGGTGACGGCGATGCCGTCGACCTTCTGGTCGATGGCGTTCTGCACCAGGTTGGCCTGACCGCCCGCGCTCGGGTCGGCGGAGTAGACCAGCTTGACGTTGTCCTTGGCCGCGGCGGCCTCGGCGCCCTTGCGGACGATGTCCCAGAAGGTGTCGCCGGGCGACTGGTGGGTCACCAGGGCGACGGTCATCTGCGGTGTGCTCGCCTTGCCCGCGGAGGCGCCGTCCGCGCTCTCCTCGGACTTCTTTCCGCCGGAGCTGCTGGAGCAGCCTGCGAGGGTCAGGGCCACCGCCGCGGCCATGGCCACGACCGGGGCGATTCTGCGCGAGCGGGACGGAGAAGAGCTGTCCATCTTTCCTGCACCTCACTGTGCTACGGGGAAAACGACGGGGGAAAAGGAGGACGATCGCGAGGATCCGGGGCCCGTTTCTACTCAGATTGGGGCCAGGGAGCCGGGTCCGCGACTGTTCAGGAATCGCGGACCCGGCTCATGCGCTGCTGGGACCGGATCCAATCCCTTGACGAGCCCACTGTCAATACTTTGTTAAGACATCATTTCACGAGCAGGTCCGAATGTAAGAACAAACCCTTGACATCGCGGGCCCCCGGGACCTACACCTGGGAGACGCCAGACCCCCCGATCATCGTGAGGAGCGTCGCGTATGGCCAAGCCGGTCGAGCCCCTGGACCTGATCATGATGGGTCGCATCGGGGTCGATCTCTACCCCCTGCGAACGGGTGTACCCCTCGCGCGAGTCGAGATGTTCGAAAAGTTCCTCGCGCGCCGCTGATCCGGCTTCCGCCCGCTCCCCCACCCCACCGACCCGAGGAGGCGCCCGATGGCGAAGACCGGCGACCGCTCCCGTGCCGTGCCCGGCTCCGCGCTCGACGCGCTGCACTTCGCCCTGGACCGCGCCAGCCCGGTGCCGCTCTACTACCAGCTCGCCCAGCAGCTGGAGGCGGCCATCGAGCACGGCGCGCTCGCCCCCGGCAACCTCCTGGGCAACGAGATCGACCTGTCGACCCGCCTCGGCCTGTCCCGCCCGACCGTCCGCCAGGCCATCCAGTCACTCGTCGACAAGGGCCTGCTGGTGCGGCGGCGGGGAGTCGGCACGCAGGTCGTGCACAGCCAGGTGAAACGGCCGCTGGAACTGTCCAGCCTCTACGACGACCTGGAGGCGGCCGGACAGGGGCCCACCACGCACGTCGTCCGCAATGAACGCGTGCCGGCGACCGCCGACGTGGCCGCCGCGCTCGGCATTGCGGAGGGCAGCGAGGTCACGCTCCTGGAGCGGCTGCGCGCCACCCACGGCGAGCCGGTGGCGTTCCTGTGCAACTACCTGCCCCCGGCCCTCCTGGACCTCGACACCGAACGCCTGGAGGCCACCGGCCTGTACCGGCTGCTGCGCTCCGCGGGCATCACCCTGCACAGCGCCCGCCAGACCGTCGGCGCCCGCTCCGCCACCGCCGAGGAGGCCGCCCTCCTCACGGAGAAGGAGGGGGCGGCCCTGCTCACCATGCAGCGCACGGCCTACGACGACACCGGCCGACCGGTCGAGTACGGCACCCACATCTACCGCGCGTCCCGCTACGCCTTCGACTTCCAACTACTGGTCAGACCTTAGGGCGCAGTGCTAGCGGGGCGCCATGCGCAGGGCGCCGTCCATGCGGATGGTCTCGCCGTTGAGGTAGTCGTGGTCGACGATCGTCAGGGCGAGCCGCGCGTACTCCTCGGGCCGGGCCAGGCGCCGCGGGAAGGGCACGCCCGCCGCGAGGCCGGCCCGGAACTCCTCCGACACCGTCGCCAGCATCGGCGTCTCCACGATGCCCGGGGCGATGGTGCACACTCGGATGCCGTACTGCGCGAGGTCGCGGGCGGCGGGCAGGGTGAGGCCGACGACGCCGCCCTTGGAGGACGAGTAGGCGGCCTGACCGATCTGGCCGTCGTACGCGGCGATGGAGGCGGTGTTGACGATGACGCCCCGCTGGCCGTCCGCGTCGGCCTCCGTCGCGGCGATGGCCTCGGAGGCCAGCGCGAGCACGTTGAACGTGCCGATCAGGTTGATCTGGATCACCTTGGCGTACAGGGCGAGGTCGTGCACGCCCTTCTTGCCGAGGATCCGCGCGGAGGGGCCGATGCCGGCGCAGTTGACGACGGTGCGCAGCGGGACACCGGCCCCCGCCGCCGTGGCGACGGCCGCGCCCACCTGTTCGGGGTCGGTGACGTCGGCGGGCACATAGGTCACGCCCGGCACCTCGGGCGCCTTGTCGATGCCGTCCTTGAGGTCGAGGGCGAAGACCCGGGCGCCGCGCTCCGCGAGAGCCTTCGCGGTGGCCGCGCCGAGGCCGGACGCACCGCCGGTGACGAGGGCGGCGGTGTTCTCGAGCTGCATCATCACTCCTTGCCGAGGACGGTGAGCACACCGCCCTCGTCACGGTCCAGCGCACGGGAGATGATCATGCGCTGGATCTGGTTGGTTCCTTCGAAGATCTGCATGACCTTGGCCTCGCGCATATAGCGCTCCACCGGGAAGTCACGGGTGTACCCGTACCCCCCGAGGACCTGCACGGCGTCCGTGGTCACCTTCATCGCATTGTCCGTGGCCACGAGTTTGGCGATCGACGCCTCCCGTGTGAAGGGCAGGCCGAGGTCCTTCAACCGGGCGGCGGACAGCGCGGTGGCCCGCGCCGACGCGATCGCGGCGCCCATGTCGGCGAGCACGAACGCCAGACCCTGATGCTCGATGATCGGCTTGCCGAACGTCTCCCGCTCGCGGGCGTAGCGCACCGCGTGGTCGAGGGCGCCCTGGGCGAGACCGGTGGCGACGGCGGAGATGCCCAGCCGGCCGCAGTCGAGGGAGGCGAGCGCGATCTTCAAGCCCTGCCCCTCCTCCCCTATCCGCCGCTCCACGGGCACCCGGACGCCCTCCAGGCGCATGGTGGCGGTCGCCGAGCCCGTCAGACCCATCTTCCGCTCCGGCGGGTCGGCGCTGAGTCCCGGAGTGTCGGCCGGGACCAGGAAGCAGGAGATGCCGTGGGCGCGGTCGTCGGAGGTGCGGGCCATGACCGTGTAGAAGTCGGCGTAACCGCCGTGCGTGGTCCAGGCCTTGGTGCCGTTCAGGACGTAGCCGTCGCCATCACGGACGGCGCGGGTGAGCATGGCCGCCGGGTCGGAGCCGGCGTGCGGCTCGGACAGGCAGTACGCGCCGAGCAGCTCACCGGCGAGCATGTCGGGCAGCCACCTGCGCCGCTGCTCCTCGGTGCCGAAGCGGGCCAGCGGGAAGCAGGACAGGGCGTGCACCGAGATGCCCACGGCGACGCTCGACCACACCGCGGCGACCTCCTCCAGCACCTGGAGGTAGACCTCGTAGGGCTGGTCCGCCCCGCCGTCCTCCTCGGCGAAGGGCAGACCGAGCAGGCCGCTGCGCCCGAGAGTGCGGAAGACGTCCCTGGGGAACGCTCCGTCCGCCTCCGCGTCGGCGACCCGGGGGGCGAGTTCCTTGGCGGCGAGGGTGCGGGTGAGCTGGATGAGCTCTACGGCTTCCTCGGTCGGCAGGGCGCGAGTGGCAGGCATGGTGACCTCCACGTAGGAGTACGGGTGAGTACGGGTACAACACTGAAAACGATACTGGAGTGCGTACGAGCGTATCATTCGCAGTACGCGAGAACCCCGGAACCAGGCGCCGGGCATCAGGTGTCAGGTGTCAGGAGGAAACGGCGTGCACGATCAATGAGGCGAGCTGTTCGTACGCCTCCGCGTCGGACAGCCCGGTGCGCGCCTTGAGCTCGCCCTGCTGGATCTGCCGCATGGTCGCGGCGGCGACCTCGCCGACGAAAGCGGTGTGCACCTCGCGGAAGGCGCCGTCCGAGACGCCCTCCGCGATCAGCCGGCGCACCCGCTCCGCGGCCATCCGCGTGTTGGCCTCGTACACCTCGCGGGCGGGCGGGAAGTCCGCCACGTCGTCGAGGAACCGGCGCGAGAGCGGGCGCAACTGTTCGGCCACGGCGGTCAGGTACACACGGACCCGGTCCGAGGGGTCGACG
Source organism: Streptomyces sp. NPDC050121 (assembly GCF_044460385.1). Classification (NCBI taxonomy): domain Bacteria; kingdom Bacillati; phylum Actinomycetota; class Actinomycetes; order Kitasatosporales; family Streptomycetaceae; genus Streptomyces; species Streptomyces sp. NPDC050121. The sequence continues at coordinate 47,312 of NZ_JBITJV010000002.1, forward strand.
GTCTGCGCCACCCGCTTCTCGACGGCCTCGGTCGCGCCTCGGAAGTAGTGCTTGACCGCCTCCACGACCAGCCCCTGCTTGCTGCGGGCGAGCTGGTACAGGGTCGTCTTGGAGCAGCGCAGCCGCTCGGCGAGGTCGTCCAGCGTGAGGTCCGAGAAGCCCTCCGCCGTCAGCAGCGCGACGAGACGTTCCAGCAGGTCGGCCTGTCTGGCGGTGCGGCGGGGGGACGGCATGATCCCAGCCTAGCCTCCCTGGTTACTCCCCGGTCACTCCCCCGACTCCCCGGTCGGTCTCCCGGTCGCCGTCCGCTCGTCAGTGCGCCGCGTCCAGCCGGGCGCGCTGGTCCTCGGTCAGTTCCAGGTCGAGGGCGGCCAGGTTCTCCTCCAGCTGCGCCACCGACGACGCTCCGGCCAACGAGACGATCGGCAGCGCGCCGCCCGACTGCCAGGCCAGCACGACCTGGTTGACGCTCGCGCCGGTCTCCTTGGCCACTTCGCGCAGCACGGCGAGCCTGGCCGGGGTGCCCGGGTGGTCGTAGTCCGCCGGCAGGGGCCGGTCCTGGCGGGCGTAGGCGCCCTTGAGCAGCGGCGAGTACGCGACGAGGGTCAGGCCGGGCTCGGCCCGCAAATAGCCGAGGAGTTCCGGGCCTGCGTGTCCGAGGCTGCCGTCCGGAAAGAGATCGTCGGGGATGTCGGTGCGCGGACGCAGGTGACTGTGCTGGTACTGGAGCACCTCGTAGCCGGGCAGTCCGGCCGCGGCGGCGAGCGCGCGGGCCCGCTCCACGCGCCACATGGCCTGGTTGCTCACTCCGAGCAGACCGACCGTGCCCTCGGCGACGAGCTCCCCGAACGCCTCGACGGTCTCACGCTGCGGGACGGTGTGGTCGTCGATGTGGGCGTAGAGCAGGTCCAGCTTCTCGACGCCGAGCCGCTCCCGGCTGCGTTCGGCGGACTCGCGGATCACCTTCGCCGAGAGGCCCTCCGAGTTGTCGATGTAGCTGGTGCCCGGGGCGAGGGGGCGGGCGCCGAGCTTGGTCGCGACGACGATCTCGTCTCCGACGCCCCGGCTGCGCCGCCACCGGCCGAGCAGTTCCTCGCTCTGGCCGCCCTGGCCGCCGTCCACCCAGAAGGCGTAGTTGTCGGACGTGTCGACGAAGTTCCCGCCGGCCTCGACATACCGGTCGAGAATCGCGAAGGACGTCTCCTCGTCCGTCACCGACCCGAACAGCATCGCCCCGAGCGCGAGCACGCTGACCTCACGGCGGGTGGCCGGGTCGGCGCCAATGGTGCGGTACCTCATGGTGGATCCCTCCCGTACGGCCGGAGTCGGTCCGTCCTCTCCGGCTCGAAGGGGAGTCTTCAACTTGAAGTGCGCTTCAACGCAAGGGATTCAGGGTTGGCGGCAGAGAAGCGATGCATCGGTAAACCCGACGAAGGCGGGCACTGTCGATCGAGCCGCGCCGACACCGACATGCACACCAAGGACGCCGAGCACGCCGGGGAGACCGCGCAGCGCCTCCATCTGGTCGCGGCCTGGCGGGAGGCGAAGGTGTTCACCGATGCCGAGCGCGCCGCCCCTGAGTTGACGGAGCAGGGCACGCGCATCGCCGACGCGGCCGGTGGGGTGCCGGACGAGACGTGGGAGAACGCCGCCAAGCAGTTCGACGAGGACCAGCTCGCCGCGCTGGTATCCCACCCAGTCCCGTCTCCGCGCGGGAGGCGGTGGGGTACGCACCGAGAGCCCGGAAAATGATCGAGGGCCTTGCCTCACCGAAGTGAAACAAGACCCTGACCTGCGACTATGGAGCGAACTCCAGTCGGGACGACAGGATTTGAACCTGCGACCCCTTGACCCCCAGTCAAGTGCGCTACCAAGCTGCGCCACGTCCCGGTGCGCTTCGCACGGCGTGCCGTGTGATCGCGCGAACAGCACTTTACCCCACGCCGGGCGCTGCGCCGAAGGGGGGCCAGGCGCGGGACAATCGCCGTATGGACCGTTTGGGCAGCACAGGAGGTACGCGCGGCGGCCGGTCCGTCGGCGCCCGGGACCGGGACGGCGAAGGGCGGGCGCGCAACGCCAGGCCGCGGGACGGGCTCGGCCGGCCCCTGCCGTACGGCACCGCCGGGGTGGAGCGGCAGCCCGAGGGCGTCGTCCGCACGCCGCAGGAGAGCGTCGCCGAGGCGCAGGCCCTGCTGGACGCCGGGAAGCCGTTTCACGCGCACGAGGTCTTCGAGGACGCCTGGAAGTCGGGCCCCGAGTCGGAGCGCGCCCTGTGGCGCGGGCTCGCCCAGCTCGCGGTGGGTCTGACACACGCGGCCCGGGGGAACCGCACGGGCGGGGCGCGGCTGCTGCGGCGCGGCGCCGGGGCCGTCGAGGAATGGGCGGCGGGCGCGGGGCAGGCGCGGCCCCACGGGATGGACCTCGCCGGGCTGGCCGGATGGGCGCGCGCACTGGCGGACACGGTGGAGCGGACGGACACGGCGGTGGACGCGCGGGCCCGGGCGCCGCGGCTGCGCTGACACCCGGCACGGTCACTGTCAGTGGCGTACGGCAGACTCGAGGCGTGCGAGAGATTCATGTCATCGGTATCGGCGCGGGCGACCCCGACCAGCTCACTTTGCAGGCGGTCAGGGCGCTGCGGAGCACGGACGTGTTCTTCGTCCTGGACAAGGGCGAGGTGAAGAGCGATCTGACGCGGTTGCGCCACGACATGCTGGCCACGCACATACCGCAGGGCGGCTACCGGGTGGTCGAGGCACGGGACCCGGAGCGGGACCGCCGGGCCGGCGGCGCGGCCTACTCCCCGGCCGTCGGCGACTGGCGCAGCGCCCGCGCCGACATCTACGAACGGCTGATCACCGAGGAGGTCGGCGAGGAGGAGAGCGGCGCGTTCCTGGTGTGGGGCGATCCGGCGCTGTACGACAGCACGCTGGGCATCCTGGAGGAGGTGCTGGCCCGGGGCGCGGTGGACTTCACGTACGACGTCGTGCCCGGGATCAGCAGTGTCTCGGCGCTCGTCGCCCGGCATCGGACAGGACTGAACCGGGTGGCCCGGCCCGTGCAGATCACCACCGGCCGCCGGCTCGCCGAGGGCTTCCCGGAGGGCGTGGACGACGTGGTGGTGATGCTGGACGCCCATCAGACGTTCCGCCAGTACGCCGACGACGATGTCGACATCTACTGGGGCGCCTACATAGGCACCCCGGACGAGATCCTCGTCTCCGGTCCGATCGCCGAGGCCGGCCCGCGCATCGAGCGGCTGCGGGCCGAGGCACGCGAACGCAAGGGCTGGATCATGGACACCTATCTGCTGCGCCGTAACCCGGACCGGGGGTAGCCCTCGGGCGGCCCGTCCCACGTGCGCGGACGGCGTGCCGGTGTGATCGTGACCTCGTGACCGTCACCGAGGAAAGCGCTCACGCCGCCGCCCAGCCGCCCGTTCTGGACGCGCACCGCCGGAACATCGCCTTCGTGACGGTCGTGCTGGGGATGCTGCTCGCGGCCCTGGACCAGACGATGCGTGCAGGTGCTGACGATCGCCGTGCAGAACACCGTCGAGTACGCCGATCTGGGCACCGCCACCTCCGGCGTGACGTTCTTCCGCAACGCTGGGCAGTTCCTTCGGCACGGCCGTGTTCGGCACCCTGTACACCGACTCCCTGACACCGAACCTGAAGGACGGCATCGGGTCCGCGGCTTCGGCGGCGGGCGGCGGCCTGCGGGCAGCGGTGGACGCCATCTCCAAGCGACTCCTGGTCGAGGACCTGGGTGACGGCTTCTCCCCGCGCCGCCCACAGCCGGAACAGGCGGTCCTCGCGCCCTGAGGGCCGCGAGCCGGCCCGCCGGCCGACGGCGTCACCGCAGGATGAGGTCCAGCTCGTCCAGGACGGCGTCCACGTCCGGGACGGCCGTCACACCGGTCGGCAGAGGTGGCCGTCGTACGACCACGACGGGGAGCCCCAGTTCGCGCGCAGCCGTGAGCTTCGCGGCCGTCGCCGTTCCGCCGCTGTCCTTGGTCACCACCACGTCGATCCGGCGGTCCCGCAGCAGCGTCAGCTCGTCGGCGACGGTGAACGGGCCGCGCGCCAGGACCAGTTCGACGTCGGGCGGCATCGGGGGCGCGGGCGGTTCCACGGACCGTACGACGAAGTGCGGCCCGTCGAGGTGGGCGAAGGCCGCGAGGCCGAGCCGGCCCGTCGTCAGCAGGACCCGCCGGCCCAGGCCCGGCAGCAGCTCGGCCGCCGCCTCCAGCGACGCCACCTCGTGCCAGCGGTCGCGGGCCCCCGCCCGCCAGCCCGGGCGGCGCAGTACCACCAGCGGCAGGCCGGTCGCCGCCGTGGCGCTCGCCGCGTTCGCGGTGATGCCGGTGGCGAAGGGATGCGTGGCGTCGACGACGGCGTCCGCCCGCTGCTCACGCAGCCAGTCGGCGAGCCCCTGCGCGCCGCCGAACCCGCCGATCCGTACGTCCCCGTCGAGCGCCCCCGGCCGGGACACCCGGCCCGCCAGCGACGAGGTCACCCGGACTCCGCGGCGAGCCGCCAGAGCGGCGGCGAGCTTCCGCGCCTCGGTGGTGCCGCCCAGCACCAGGACGTGCCGGCTCATGCCGTCCCCCGTACGGCGACCCGGCCCGCCGTCCACGTCGCAAGCCCCCGCCCGCCGGGACGGCGCCCACCCGCCCGCGAATCGGGGCCGCCGCGTCCGACGCGGCCGCGCACGCCGCCGCGCACCTTATGGGCGCGCCGCGCGGACCGCGGACCGGCCGGAACCGACCAGGCTGCCGGCCCCCCGGCGGCGCGGGAGACCCCGCGCGCAGCGGCGGCGTCGTTCCACGGCACCCGACGTGCAGCAGCAGCCATCTCTCCCCGCCCCGATCGATGTCTCACCCGCGGCTCGGCCGCCGCCCGCCGGTCAGTCTAGGCAGCGCCCGCGAGGCCCCCCGCCCGCCCGGGCCGCCGCTGCCCCGCCCACTGGAGCGATACCGAGAGCACCTTTTGCATGGTCTATGTCATAGCGCATAATCAGTGCCGTGAGTCCACGCAGGAGTGACAGTCGTGAGCGGATGGTCACGAGTGCCGTCGCCCTGCTCGGGGAGCACGGGGCCGGCGGCGTGAGCATCGACCGGGTGCTCGCCCACAGCGGCGCCCCGCGCGGCTCGGTGTACCACCACTTTCCCGGCGGCCGGACCCAACTGATCGACGAGGCCGTGGTGTTCGCCGGAGACTTCATCGCCGACCTGATCGACGCCGCCATGGACGACCCCGATCCGCTGCGGGCCGTCGACGGGTTCTTCGCTTTGTGGCGGGAGCGTCTCCTGCGCAGCGGCTTCCGCCTCGGCTGTCCGGTCGTGGCGGTCGCCGTGGAGAGCGACGACAGCTCGCCGGAGCGCGCCCGCTCGGCAGCGGCGGCCTTCGCCCGCTGGCAGACGGCCCTGGCCGGCCTGCTGCTGCGCCACGGCCTGCCCGAGGAGCGCGCGCGACGGCTGGCCGCGTTCGTCGTGGCCGCCGTCGAGGGCGCCGTGGTCATGTGCCGGGCCGAGCAGAGCACCGCCCCGCTCGACGCGACGGCGGCGGAGCTCCACGGCCTGCTGGAGCACGCCCTTCGGCCCGCCGGCCCGGAGTCCTGACCTGCGTCCCGCCTCCCGTGCCCTGTACGCATGCATGTGCCCTGTCCCCCCGTGTGCCCCGCTGTGAAGGAGTCGCCATGCCCACGCTGGACCGCCAGGACACCGTCTTCGTCCTCGATCTCGGCGACGGCGAGAACCGGTTCCACCCCGACTGGCTCACGGAAGTGGGCAGCGCGCTGGACGAGGTGGAGAAGGCGGACGGGCCGCGCGCCCTGGTGACCGCCGCCACGGGGAAGTTCTACTCCAACGGCCTCGATCTGGACTGGGTGTTCGCCCACTCCGACCGGCATGTGGACTACGTCGTCTCGGTCCACGAGCTCTTCGCCCGGCTGCTGACCCTGCCCGTCGTGACCGTGGCCGCGCTGCAGGGGCACACCTTCGCCGCGGGCGCGATGTTCTCGCTGGCCCATGACTTTCGGGTGATGCGCGCCGACCGCGGCTTCTGGTGCCTGCCCGAGGCCGACCTCAACATCCCCTTCACTCCCGGCATGTCCGCCCTCATCCAGGCCAGGCTCACCCCGAGGTCCGCCCACGAGGCCATGGTCACGGCCCGTCGCTACGGCGGCCGGGACGCGCTGGACGCCGAGATCGTCGACCACGCGGTCGACGAGGACGCCGTACGCGCCACCGCCGTCGACATCGCGGCGGCGCAGGCCGGCAAGGCGGGCGACACACTGGGCACCATCAAGTCCCGCCTGTACACGCCCGTCCTGGCCGCATTGCGGGACACCGACAACCCGCTGGGCAGCTGAACTCCCGTACCCGGCAAGCCCCTTCTGCAACCCGAGGAACCGCCTTGACCACCACCGAACACACCGAACACACCGACCGCACCCCGCACGCCGACCTCGCCGCCCTGTCCGGTCTCGATCTCATGCGTCTCGTCCAGGCCGGGAACCTGAGCGACGTGCCGTCCATCGGGCGGCTGCTCGGCATGCGGTTCGACGACGTGGAGCACGGGCGGGTCGTGGTCTCGCTGGACACCCGGCCGGACTTCGCCAACCCCCTCGGCACCGTGCACGGCGGTATCGCGGCGACCCTGCTCGACTCGGCGCTGGCCTGCGCGATCCACACCACTCTCCCGCCGGGCACGGGCTACACCACCCTGGAACTGAAGGTGAACTACATCCGGGCCGCCCGCACCGACGGGCAGACCCTCACCGCCGAGGGCAACGTGATCCACGTGGGCCGCCGCACCGCCACCGCCGACGGCAGGGTGCTCGACGAGCAGGGCCGGCTGATCGCGCATGCGACGACCACCTGCATGATCCTTCCGGCGGACGGCTGACACGGCTGACACCGGCGTTGTCGTCCCCGTGCGACGCGGTGCGTGCCGTACTCCTAGCGAAGGAGCAGTTGGAGGCCGCCCACCACCGTCGCCGCGATGACCAGTTGCTCGAACAGCCGCTGGTTGATGCGGTGCACCGCCCACTTGCCGAGCAGGGCGCCGGGGACGACGAACGCGACGAGTGCGGCGTCCAGGAGCAGCGAGTGGCCGTCGATGAGGCCGAGGCCCGCGCTGAAGGGCACCTTCGAGACGTTGACGATCAGGAAGAAGAACGCGGAGGTGCCGAGGAAGCCGAGTTTGCGGAATCCGGCCGAGAGCAGGTACATCGACATCACCGGACCGCCCGCGTTGGCGACCATCGTGGTGAAGCCGCCGAGGACGCCGTAGGAGCGGGCCTTGATCCGGCCGGCCCGGGTGACCACCGCGTCGGGTTGGTCCGTGGCGTCGGCCGTGCGGCGCCGCCACAGCGTGACGCCCGCCATCAGCAGCAGGATCGCGCCGATCGACGTCCGGACGATCCCGTCGTCGGCCCACACCAGGAAGAGCGTGCCGAACACCACGCCGGCCGCGACGGCCGGGAACAGCCGCCACAGCGTGGGCCAGTGGGCGTGCCGCCGGTAGGTGAGGACGGCCAGGACGTCGCCGGCGATCAGGATCGGCAGCAGGACGCCCGTGGAGGCCTTGGCGGGCAGGATCGCCGCGAAGATCGCGAGGCTGACCGTGTTGGCCCCGCTGACGGCCGTCTTGGAGAAGCCGACCAGCAGGGCCGCGAGGGCGAGCGCGATGAATTCCCAGCCGGTGATGTGCCACAACGTCATCGTGTTCATGCGAGGACCGATGCTACGCACATCTAACGGATCGCCGTAGGGCCGTCTCGTCAGGTGGCCGGAGCCCCTGGGAGGATGGCGGATCCTGTCCTCGAAGGCCTTCGCCGACGCAGAGGGCCTTCGCCGACGCAGTTGGAGGAGCGATGACCGAACACGTCCTCACCGGGACCCACGGCGCGGTCGCCGTGCGCGAGTGGCCGAACCCGCGTCCCCGCTTCCTCGCCCTGGTGGTGCACGGCTACGGCGAGCACGCCGGCCGTTACGCGGAACTCGCCGAGGTCCTGAGGGGGCACGGCGCCGCCGTGTTCGCCCCCGACCACATGGGGCACGGCAGGTCGGCGGGCGAGCGGGTGGTGATCGAGGACTTCGAGGACGTGGTCACCGATGTGCACGCGGTGGCGGAACTCGCCCGGGCCGCGCACCCGGACGTCCCGCTGGTCGTGATCGGCCACTCCATGGGCGGACTGATCGCGGCCAGATACGCCCAGCGGCACGGCGACACCCTCGCCGCGCTGGTGCTGTCCGGCCCGGTGATCGGCGGCTGGGAGCTGCCGGGCCGGCTGCTGGCGCAGGAGGAGATCCCCGACGTCCCCGTCAACCCCGCCGCGCTCTCCCGCGACCCGGCGGTCGGCGCGGCGTACGCGGCGGATCCGCTGGTCTGGCACGGGCCGATGAAACGGCCGACGCTGGAGGCGTTCGTACGGACCCTGGAGACCGTCGCCAAGGAGGGCGACGTCGGCCCGCTGCCCCTGCTGTGGCTGCACGGCGACGACGACCGGCTGGTCCCGCTGCCCGGCAGCCGGGCCGGCGTGGAGCGGCTGAGCGGTACCCCGGTCGAGCGGATCTACGCCGGGGCCCGGCACGAGGTCTTCAACGAGACGAACAGGGCGGACGTCTTCGCGGACGTCACAGGCTTCCTCGACGGCGTTCTCGCTCCCTGAGCCGGCACGGGATTCCGGTGCGGGCGGCGGCCCGGAACCGGTCGTTTGCGCCGGTTCGCCCTGGGCACCCGCGCCCCCATGGAGTGGTTGCGCGCTGCCGCCTGCGTGGGCGAGGACCCCGAACTGTTCTTCCCCGTGGGTACGAGAGGACCGGCCCTGCGGGACACCGCGGCGGCCAAACGCGTCTGCGTGCGCTGCCCCGTGAGCACCGAATGTCTGTCCTACGCGCTCGTCAGCGGACAGACCTCGGGCGTGTGGGGCGGCACCGGTGAGGAGGAACGCGCGGAACTGCTCCGGACCGCCCGACAGGACGCGACGAGGAGGAGCACCATATGACTGTCGTGAAGAGCCCGCTGCCGGAACCGGCCCGCCAGATCACCTTCGACGCGTTGCAGGGCACCCTCGTGGATCTGCTCGGCCTCTCCCTGGTGGGCAAGCAGGCCCACTGGAACATCGTGGGCCCCCGGTTCCGTTCGATCCACCTCCAGCTCGACGAGGTGGTCGCGACGGCCCGTTCGTACGCCGACACGGTCGCGGAGCGCGCGGCGGCGCTGGGTCTGCCGCCCGACGGCCGCCCGGAGACCATCGCTTCGACGTTCACGCTGCCCTCGCCGAAGGACGGCTGGCTGCGCGACGAGGACGTCGTCCAGGTGATCGCGGAGGCCCTGGGGGCCGCCGTCGTCCGACTGCGCTGGGGGTCCCCCCGGCTCGAACGAAGTTGAGAGCTGGGGGAGGATCGCGGCGACCGACAAGCCGGATCCCGTCACCCAGGACCTGCTGATCGGCATCACCGCCGAGCTGGAGAAGCAGCGGTGGATGTTCGAGGCGGAGAACTGGCCGCGCGAGAAGTGACCCTGAAGAAGTGACCCACCTGGAGAAGTGACCCCTCCGGAGAAGGGCCTGCCATGACCGACGCCCTCGAACTCGACGCGCTGTGGGAGGACTTCCACCGCGCGGTGAACATGACCTCGCAGGAGCTCGCCGCCTGGCTGCGGGTGCGCGACGCCGACGAGAACGCGGAGCCGCTGCCCGAGGAGGCGGGCAGCCCCACCGGGCAGCATGTGCTGGCGATCCTGCAGAAGCGCCGCACCGACCTGACCGACGACGACATCCGGGTGATGTACCGGGTGGTCGACACGGTCGCCGCGCAGACGGACGTGGAGAACGAGCCCGAGGCCGAGGAGACGCGCCGCCGCCACCGTCTGATGACGATCGGCCACGACCCGCTCCGGCCGTAGCTCCCCGCGCGGCCCGCGCGTGTCCCGGCCGGTTTGCTCAGCCGGCGAGCCGGGACAGCGCCGCCGACACCAGGGTGCGCACGCCCGGCACCAGCACCGACAGGTCCGGTGCGAACAGCGGGCTGTGGTTTCCCGGCACGCCTTCGAACTTCTCCCGCAGCTCCTGCCCCGGCGCCGCCTCCCACACGGGGGCCGGGGTCGAGGTCACGTACCAGTAGTCGTACGGCACGCCCGGCGGGGCGAGGAGGGAGAAGTCCTCGCTGCCCATCGCCTGGCCGAAGTCGAACACCGTGTGGTCGCCGAAGAGTTCACGGTGCACGGCGGCGATCTCCCCGTCCAGGGCAGGGTCGTTGACGGTGTTCGGGTAGCCGGGGTGGACGGTGACCTCGGGCGGAACCGGGCAGCCCGCGGCGGCGCACTCCCCCTCGACGATCCGCCGGATCGCGGTGAGGACGCGCTCGCGCACCCGGGCGTCCTGGGTGCGCACATTCAGTGCGAGCCGGGCCTCGGCGGGGATGATGTTGGGTTTCGTACCGGCATGGAAGCGACCCACCGTCAGCACCGCCGACTCGCTCGCCGCGACCTCTCGCGCGACGACGGTCTGCAGCCTGGTCACGATGTACGCGGCCGTCACCACCGGGTCGACGGTCGACTCGGGCCGTGAACCGTGGCCGCCCACGCCGTGCACGACGACGTCGATGTCGTCCGACGCCGACAGGGTCAGGCCGGGGGTGTGCGGGTAGAACCCGGCGAGCCCGGGCGCGGCGTGCTGGCCGAACAGCACATCGGGGCGCGGAAAGCGGACATGGACGCCGTCCGCGACCATCGCCGCCGCACCGCCCTCGGCCTCCTCGGCGGGCTGCCCCACCACGACGAGCGTCCCCGACCAGGTCCCGCGGGCCGCGGCGAGCACCTCGGCGGCGGCCGCCAGCCAGGTGACGTGCAGGTCGTGCCCGCAGGCGTGCATCAGCCCGTCGACGGTGGAGGCGTACGTCAGGCCGGTCGCCTCCCGCACGGGCAGGGCGTCCATGTCCCCGCGCAGCCACACCACCGGCCCGTCGCCGTTGGCGAGCACGCCCACCACGCCGGTGCGGGCCACCCCTTCCGTCACCTCGTACCCGGCCCCGCGCAGCCGCTGCGCGAGCTTCGCGGCGGTGCGGTGTTCCTGGAAGGACAGCTCGGGGTGCCGGTGCAGGTCGGCGTAGAAGTCCTCCAGGTCCCCGGGTTTGAGCCCGGAGGTGATCTCCCGGGTCAGGCGGGCGACATCGGCCGGTGCGCTCATTCCGCTTCCCTCTCCTCTGCTCCCCGCAGCCTAGGCCGAACGGTTGAGGAGTGGGGCTGGGAAGCCGGGCTGTTCTGGCCGTTCGGCCGAGGCGGGGGCGGGGCCGGGCGGGCGAGGGTGGAGGCACTTCCTCCACCCGCCTTCGTCTCAAAGGGGTATGCGATGCAGCGCAGCAAGTTCGTCGTCGGTGCGATCGGAGGCGCCGCCGCCGTGGTGGCCCTCGGCGGTCTCGGCACCCATCTGCTCTCCGGCACCGAGTCGACCACCGGTCTCGACTCCACCAACACGGTCATGGTCGGCGGTCACAGGGCGTTGTCCGCGAACATCGTCATGGGCCGCATCGAGAGCAAGTACCACCCGCTGCCGTGGGTCGGGAAGAAGGTCTCCGTGACCTGCCCGAGCGGTCTGAAGGCCGTGGCCGGCGCCACCATCACCTGCGTCGGCGAGGAGAGCGGCGGCAAGCGCGTCGACATCCCGGTCAGTGTGGTGAAGGCCTCCGCCGGGTCGGTCACCTGGAAGTTCGAGCGCTGAGAAGGGGCGACGGGACATCATGAACACGGTTCTGACCGGGGTGGACGTCGAGGTCGGCGAGCGAGACTCGCTGGCGATCATGGGCCCCTCGGGCTCGGGCAGGTCCACCCTGCTGCACGTCCGTCCCGACGGCGGTCAGGTGCTGCTGCGCGGCGACCGCATCGACGACCTCGGCGAGAACCGGCTCAGCGCACTGCGCCGCAAACGGTTCGGGTTCGTCTTCCAGTTCGGCCAGTCGCTGCCGGAGCTGCCCGCCGAGGAGAACGTGGCCCTCGCGTTCGTGATGCTGGTGATCGTCGCCGCCTGCCTCGGCTCCGGAACCCGCGCCGACCGCACTGCCTGGCGCAGCCCCGCGCCTGAGCGCCCCCGGCGTCGGGCTCGGACTCAGAGGTCCAGGACGCGGGCGATGGTGCGCAGCACCCCGTTGTCGTTGTTGGAGGGCGCGAGGTGGCGGGCCCTCCGGACGACCTCCGGGTGGGCGCCCGCCATGGCGAACGACCAGTGGGCGGCGTCCAGCATCTCCAGGTCGTTGAGGTAGTCGCCGAACACCATGGTCTGCGCGGGGGTGATGCCCAGCTCGCGCTGGAGCCGGCGCAGCGCGGCACCCTTGTTGGCGGTGCGGTTCATGACGTCGACCCAGTGTTCGCCGGAGACGACGACCTGGTGGGTGTCCGCGAAGGGCGCGAGCGCCGGGGCGGTGCTCTCCTCGACGGACCCGAAGTCGAACAGGGCGACCTTGAGGATGTCGTCGTCGACGGCGGTGACGTCCTCGACGACCCGGTGGCGTACGTAGTACCGGGCGACCTCGGCCACGAAGGGCTCGTCGGCCCGCTCGACGTACGCGGACCGCTTGCCGCAGACCACGGCGCCCATGTCGACGCCGCCGGCCGCGAGCCCGCGCACGGCCTCGATCACCCGCGCGACCGCGCCGGCGTCCAGCGGGTCGGAGCTCAGTTCCGCGCCGTCGCGCACCACGTAGGTGCCGTTCTCGGCGATGAACACCATCCCGTCGGCGACCTGCGCGAACTCGGCGGCCAGCGTGGCGTACTGGCGTCCGCTCGCCGGGCTGAACAGCACCCCGCGCTCCCGCAGTCGCGCCAGTGTGTCCCACAGGCCCTCGGGCACTTTCTTGTCGTCGTCGAGCAGTGTGCCGTCCATGTCGGTGACGACGAGTCGTATGTCGGCGGGGCCGGCCGACGGCTCGGGAGCGGGCGGACGGGCGGCGTGCGAGTAGGGCATGTCCTGCTTCCTGTACGGGATCACCGGATTTTCACCCTACCGGGGACAACGGTGATCATCCGGCGGCACAATGGCGGGCACAGGCCCGGGACACGGGCGGGATGCGGGAAGGGGCTCTCACGTGAGCGGGCCGACACGACTGGACACGAGCGTGGCGCACAACGCGCGGGTGTGGAACTACTGGATCGGCGGCAAGGACAACTACCAGGTCGACCAGCGGGTCGGCGAGCATGTCGCCGGGATGTTCCCGCTGATCCGGGAGATCGCCCGCGCGGACCGCTGGTTCCTGGGGCAGGCGGTGCGGTTCCTGGCCGAGGAGCGCGGGATCCGGCAGTTCCTCGACATCGGCACGGGGCTGCCGACCGGCGACAACACCCACGAGATCGCGCAGCGCATCGCGCCCGAGTCGCGGATCGTGTACGTCGACAACGACCCCATCGTGCTGGCGCACGCCCGTACGCTGCTGACCGGCACCGCCGAGGGCGTCACCGACTACATCGACGCCGATGTGCACGACCCGGCCGCGATCCTTCGACGGGCGGCGGACACCCTGGACTTCACGCGTCCGGTCGCGGTGATGATGCTGGGCATCCTGAACTTCGTCCTCGATGTGGAGGCGGCCCGGGAGATCGTGCGGAAGGTCATGGCCGACCTGCCCTCCGGCAGTTTCCTGGTCCTGACGCACCCCACCCACGACAGCGCGGTGGGCGGCGAGGGCCAGATCCCGGCGATGAAGTTCTGGAACGAGAACGCCAAGCCGCCGATCACCGCCCGCAGCGGCGCGGAGATCGCCGCATTCTTCGATGGCCTGGAGCTGCTGGAGCCGGGGCTGGTGTCGTGCTCGCGCTGGCGCGGCGAGGCCGACTCCCTCGCCGTGGTGCCGCAGTACGGCGCGGTGGCCGTGAAACCCTGACGGCCGCACGGCACACGGCGAACGTACCGGATGTGTCGGCCGTGCCGGACGCATCGATCGTGGAGGACGTATGACCACCCTTGCCGATCCCCTCCCCGGCGGACGCCCGGGAGACGTCGAGCGGGCGAGCGCGCTCGACGGCGAACTGTCCGGCGCGGGCGTGCAGGGAGTCGTTCTGGCCTATGTCGACACGGCGGGCGTCGGTCGGGTGAAGACGATCCCGACGGCCCGGCTGGCCTCGGCGGCGGCCTGGGGCGTCGGGATGTCCCCGGTGTTCGACACGTTCCTGGCGAACGACCACATCGTCGCCACCGACGTGCTGGGCTCCCCGGACGGCGATCTGCGCCTGTACCCGGACCTCGACGGGCTCGTGGTGCTGGCGGGGCAGCCCGGCTGGGCGTGGGCGCCGGTCGACCGCGTCACACAGGACGGCGAGCGGCACCCGGGCTGCTCGCGCACCTTCCTGCGCCGCGTCGTCGCGGACGCCGCCCGCGCCCACGGTCTGGCCTTCAAGGCGGCCGTCGAGATCGAGTGGGCGGTCGGCCTGGACTCGGCGCCCGCCGGGGAGTTCGTCCCGGCGACGTCCGGGCCCGCGTACGGCGCGATCCGGCAGGTCGAGCTGAGCGCGTACACCGCCGATCTGCTGGCCGCGTGCGCGGCGCAGGGCGTGGACGTCGACCAGGTCCATCCCGAGTACGCGCCCGGCCAGTTCGAGATCTCCGTCGGCGCCCTGGACCCGGTGGCGGCGGCCGACCGCAGCGTCCTCGTCCGCCAGACCATCCGCGCGGTGGCGCAGCGGCACGGCCTGCGGGTCTCCTTCTCCCCTGCGGTCCTCGCGCAGGGCGTCGGCAACGGCGGGCATGTCCACCTGTCGGCCTGGCGCGACGGCACGAACCTGCACGCGGGCGGCGAGCGGCGATACGGCATGACGGCCGACGCGGAGGCGTTCGCGGCCGGCGTCCTGGCCCGCCTCCCGGCCCTCACCGCGGTGACCGCGCCGAGCCCGGCGAGCTATCTGCGCCTCAAACCCTCCCAGTGGGCGGGGGTGTTCACCGCCTGGGGTCTGGAGACCCGCGAGTGCGCGCTGCGCCTGGTGCGGGGCACGGCGGGACGGCGCGCTGAGCAGGCGAACCTGGAGGTCAAGCCGGTCGACCTGGCCGCCAACCCGTATCTCGCCCTGGGCGCTCTGATCGCCGCCGGACTGGACGGGCTCGCGTCGGGCGCCGTCCTTCCCGAGGAGACAGCCGGTGATCCGGTGCGGCTCGGCGCGGACGAGGCAGCCGCCCGGGGCGTACGCCGGCTGCCGACCTCGCTCGGCGAGGCGCTCGCCGCGTTCCGCGGGGACGAGGTGCTGCGGGCGGCGCTCGGCCCGGTCCTCGCCGACGCGGTGAGCGCCGTACGGCAGGGCGAGATCGACGCTGTCGCCGGGCTCGACGACGAGCGAGTGGCCGCCGCGTACCGCTGGAGGTACTGAGATGCCCGGCGGACCGGTCCACGAGGCGCTCGCCGGGCTGGAGTTGGTGGACCACCACTGCCACGGCGTCGTCACCGGCCCCCTGGACCGGCCGGGCTTCGAGGCCCTGCTCACCGAGGGCGACCCGTGGCCCGGCGTCTCGACCTTCGACACCCCGGCGGGCGTGGCCGTACGCCGCCACTGCGCGCCCCTGCTCGACCTGGAGCGGCACGCACCGGCCGACGTCTATCTGGCCCGCCGCGCCGAACTGGGCCCGCAGGAGGTGAACCGGCGGTTCCTCGCCGCGGCCCGGACCGGCGTGTTCTGCGTCGACACCGGATTCGCCCCGCACCGCATCACGTCGCCCGCCGAACTGGCCGGGGCCGCCGGCCCGGCGGTCGCCCACGAGGTCGTACGGCTGGAGTCCGTCGCGGAGGCGGTGGCCGCGCGGGGCGTCGAGGCCGGCGGGTACGCCGACGCGTTCCGGGCGGCGGCGCTGGACGCGGTACGGCGGCCGGGGGTGGTCGCGGTGAAGTCGGTGGCCGCGTACCGCACGGGCTTCGACCTGGACCCGGTGCGGCCCGCGGACGCCGACGTCACCCGGGCCGCGCGGCGCTGGCTGGCGCGCGGCGGACGGCTGGCCGACCCGGTGCTGGTCCGGCATCTGCTGTGGACCGCCGTCGACCTGGGGCTGCCGCTGCAACTGCACACCGGCTTCGGTGACGACGACATCCGGCTGCACCGGGTGGATCCGACGCATCTCACGGACTGGCTGCACCTGACGGCGGGCACGATCCCGGTGCTGCTCCTGCACTGCTGGCCCTACCAGCGGCAGGCCGGCTATCTGGCCGCGGTGTTCGAGCAGGTGTACCTGGATGTGGGGCTCACCCTGCACCATGTGGGTCCGGCGCGGGCGCGGGCGGTCCTGGAGGAGGCGTTGGAGATCACACCGTTCCGCAAACTGCTGTACAGCTCCGACGCTTATGGTGTGGCGGAGTTCTATGCGCTCGGCGCGCTGGCGTTCCGCCGGGGACTGGGGGATCTGCTCCAGGACCGGGTGGACGCCGACGAGCTGGGCCTGCCCGACGCGCTGCGCCTGGCGCGCTGGGCCGGAGCGGACAATGCCCGCCGGGTCTACCGGCTTCCCGACGGACACTGAAAGTATGATCAAGCAATGTCTGACTTGACCGAAACCACGCCGGGTTGGCTGAGCTCCGACGAGCTCGAGATGGCGCGCGCCCGTATGCCGATCCTGTACGTCGAGGCCGTGCCCGTGCGCGTCGACGAGAGCGGCGAAGTCACCAGCATCGGCCTGCTGCTGCGGATCGGACCGGACGGCAACGTCAGCCGCACCCTGGTCTCCGGCCGGGTCCTGCACCACGAGCGCGTCCGGGACGCCCTGCTGCGCCACCTGGAGAAGGACCTCGGCCCGGTGGCCCTGCCCCGGGTGCCGACCTCTCTGCAGCCGTTCACGGTGGCCGAGTACTTCCCCACCCAGGGCATCACCCCGTACCACGACCCCCGTCAGCACGCGGTGTCGCTGGCCTACATCGTGCCGGTGACCGGCGACTGCCGCCCCCGGCAGGACGCCCTGGACCTGGTGTGGTTCGACCCGCAGGAGGCCGCCTCGCCCGCGGTGCAGAGCGAGATGCCGGGCGGGCACGGGTTCCTGCTGCGGCAGGCCCTGGCCCACGTCGGCCTCTCGGCGTCCTGAGCGGCATGGTTCCGGCTCAGCGAGCACTGGTCGGGGCCGCGCGGAGCCGCCCCTGCACCCTGGTGGTGTGCAGGGGCTGCTGCTGCGGCGACGCGGGCAAGCACCCCGGCTTCGACCACGACTGGCAGCTGGAGCGGCTGCGTGCCGCCGCGGCCGCTTCGGGCGGCGGCTTCACGGTCCGTACGACGGACTGCCTCGGCCCCTGCGACCAGGCCAACGTCATCGTCGTCCAGCCCTCGGCCACCGGCCGCCGGGCCGGCGGCCGGGCCACCTGGATCGGCTTCGCCATGGACGACGACGGCACGGAGGAGATCCTGGCCTGGGCCGCGGCGGGCGGCCCGGGCGTCGCCCCGCCCCCCGCGGCGCTGGAGCTGCAGTTCATCGATCCGCCGAGGGACGCCCGGGTCCGCAGCCGCCGCTAGCAACTGCCGTTCCTGCAGGGCGGATTGGGCGCACGGATCTTGATGCCGTACGTTGACCCGATGGGGGCGACGACACAACAACGGGTCGAGAAACGTTCCGGCGGGGCGGCACGCTCGTCGGTGCTGATGGCGCTGGGCACGGTGGTGTCGAGGGCGAGCGGGCTGATCCGGACGGTCCTGCAGGGCGCCGCGCTGGGCACCGGTCTGCTGGCCAGTACGTACAACACGGCGAACACCGTCCCGACCAGCCTGTACACGCTGCTCATCGGCGGCGCGCTGAACGCCGTGCTGGTGCCGCAGCTGGTGCGGGCGAGGGCCACCCACGCGGACGGCGGGCGGGCGTACGAGCAGCGGCTCGTCACCCTGGTCGTGTCCGTCCTCGCCGTGGGAACGGCGCTGGCGGTGTGGGCGGCCCCGCAGATCGTCTCGGTGTACATGCGCGACACCCCGGAGCAGCACGAGGCGTACCGGCTCACCGTGGTCTTCGCCCGCTTCCTGCTCCCGCAGATCTTCTTCTACGGCCTGTTCAACATCTACGGCCAAGTCCTCAACGCCCGCGAGCGGTTCGGCGCGATGATGTGGACGCCGGTCCTCAACAACGCCGTCCTGCTGGGCATGTTCGGCGCCTACCTCGGTCTGATGACGGTGCCGCATCGGGTGGCGGACGTCACAGACGCCCAGGTCCGGCTGCTCGGCCTCGGGACGACCGCCGGCATCGCGGTGCAGGCGCTCGCGCTGGTCCCGTTCGCGCGGGCCGCCGGGTTCCGGTTCCGGCCGCGGTTCGACTGGCGCGGCTCGGGCCTGGGTTCCGGTGTGCACGCCGCCAAGTGGACGCTGCTGCTCGTGCTGACGAACCTCGTCTCGCTGACGGTGGTCACCAACTACGCCAACGCGGTCGACCAGAGGCTGCCGGACGCCGGCGCGGGCTACTCGGCGTACATGTATGCGCAGACCATCTGGATGTTGCCGCAGTCGGTGGTCACCGTCTCGCTGGTGACGGCGCTGCTGCCGCGCATGAGCCGCGCCGTGGCGGAGGGGAGGGTCGCGGACGTGCGCGCGGACCTCTCGCGCGGGCTGCGGGTGAGCGGGGTCGTCATCGTCCCGGCCGCGTTCCTGTTCCTGGCCCTCGGTCCGCGGATCGCGACCCTGTTGTTCGCGCACGGCGCGGCCGACGCGGCCTCCGCGCAGCCGCTCGGGCACATGCTCCAGGCGTTCGGGCTCGGCCTGATCCCGTTCTCCGCGCAGTACGTCCTCCTGCGCGGCTTCTACGCCTTCGAGGACACCCGCACCCCGTTCTTCATGGCGGTGTGGATCGCCGTGGTGAACATCGCCCTGGCCACCGCCTGCCATCTGCTGCTGCCCGACCGCTGGGCGGTGACCGGCATGGCCGGGGCGTACACCGTGTCGTACCTGGCGGGCCTCGCCCTCACCGCGCGGCTGCTGCGCAGGCGCACGGGCGGCCGGCTGGACGACGGGGCGCTACGCCGCACGTACACCAAGCTGCTGGCCGCGGCGGCCCTCGCCGCCACCGCGGGCTGGGCGGCCGACCGGGCCTGCGCGGCCCGGCTCGGCGACGCAACCCTGCCGACCGCGACCGCCCTCACGGCCGGCGCCCTCACCCTCGGCCTGGTCTACCTCGCCCTGGCCCGGCTGACGAGGGTCGACGAGCTGCGGGGGCTGAAGGGCCCGCGCCGTCCGCGATGACGACCGGCTCGGGCAGCCCGGCTCGGTGAGCAGGCCGCCCGGGGTGGCGCGGGCGAATCCACCCGATGCCGGGCCGACTCACTGCGAGGCCGGCTCGGGGTTTCAACGGCGGTCACGCGGTCCGGGTTCGTCCGTACGCTCGCCCTCCGCCTGGGACGGCTCGGTTCTGGGGACGTCCGGGTGCTGTTCCACGGCCGAACGCTCGGCCGGTTCATCGCGCTCGCCCTCGGCCTGGGAAGGTGTGTGCGAGTACAGCCAGCGGTCGTAGTCCGAGGCTCCGGTCTTCACGGCAGGCCTCCCTTGGTCGCTCTCACCCCATAGTCCTCCTGGGGGCGCGGCGGGGCCAGAGCGGCGGGAGGGGGGCACCACAGGTCATCCCTGTGGTGGGCCGCCGGGAGAGCCGTTCGATGTCGTGGCCAGTGACGATCCCACAGAGCCGGCCGGCGTCCAGGACCAGGATGGGCAGCCCGCCCCCGGCGCCGGTCCGCTCCAGGACGGCGGTCAGCAGCTCGTCCGGTGCGGCGAGAGTGCACCGCGACAACGGGGTCGCCGCGTCCCGCACCCGGACCTCCTCCCGCCGCCCGGACGGTACGGCGGCCAGCCTGCGCAGCTGCACGACACCGCTGGGGCGGCCCTCGAAGTCCACCAACGCCAGCACCGAATGCCCCGCCCCAGCGGCGACGTCGGCCAGGAAACGGTCCACCGTCAGCCAGTCGGGACCGGCCACGGCCGGGCTGGTCATCGCCTCCGCCACCCGCACGCCGCGCAGGGCCGTGGCCAGCTGGGCCCACCGTCGTTCGGCCGCGGCGACGCCCGCCACGAACAGGCCGACCAGCATCAGCCACAATCCGCCGGGCGCTCCCCTGACGAACACCAGCCAGCCCAGCACGGCCAGCGCCACGCCGACGAACTGTCCGCTGCGCCCTGCCGCCCGCTGGGCCCGTTCCCGGTCTCCCGTACGCCACCACCAGGCGGCCTGGAGCACCCGGCCGCCGTCCAGCGGCGCGGCCGGCAACAGGTTGAACACGCCCAGCAGCAGGTTCATGGTGCCCAGCCAGCCCAGTACGGCGACCGGTATCCGCCATCCCAGCACCGCGTGCACGCCCACCGCGGCCCCGACGGCGGCCCCGCCGAGCAGCAGGCTGGCGAGCGGTCCGCTGACGGCGACCGTGAACGCCGCCCGCGCCGTCGTCGGCTGGTCCATCCGGGTCATGCCGCCGAGCGCCCACAACGTCATGTCCCGCACGGAGATCCCGCATCTGCGGGCCACGAGCGCGTGTGCCGCCTCATGCACCACCAGGCTCACCAGCAACAGCAGAGCCCCGACGACTCCGGCGGCCGCATACGCCACGGGCGCCCGTCCGGGCGCGTACGCGGGCAGCGTCCGGGCGGCCAGGTCGTAGGCGAGCAGAAGCATGATCAACGGCACGCTCCAGTGCGCCCGCAGCACTACTCCGCGCACGCTCCCGATCCGGTTCGCACCCTTCATCGCCCTCACCACCGACAGGGCACACGCAGCGCGCCACCCGACCGCGCTCCGGGCTCTCCTCCATGGTCCGCCCGCCGCCGCGCAGGCGGAAGCGGTCATCGGCACCTACGGTGGTCTGGCAGGGCAGGAAGCCCGAACGGACACCGAGGAGGAGCCGCGATGGATGAGCAGTTCGTCTGGGTGACTGCGCGCCGCCTCAGGCCGGGCACGTCGCAGGAGTTCGAGAGGGCATGGCGCCCCTCCCCCTACCCCCAGGGGCTGCGGCGCGCCTTCGCGTACTGGTCCGAGGACGGGCAGGAGATCACCGGGGTGTCGTTCTGGGACTCGAAGGAGGTCTGCGACGCCTGGCGGACGTCCGAGCCGGAAGCGCAGCGACGTGCGGCGATGGCCCCGTACGTCGTCGAGGAGCAGGAAAGCTTCTGTCGCGGCCGTGAACTCGCCGTCCCCCAGCGTTAGCCGGTCGAGGCATGAGCGAGATCGTCGTCGTGTACGAGCTCGACACGCCGGCCGCCAGGGACTCGTCCCCGGGGGCGGCGGCCGCTGAGGGACTGCCCGTCCGCAGAGTGCACGCGGCGCCCTGCGCACCGGGGGCGCCCACGGCGACGGGACCACGAACCCTCTGTGGAAAGGACACCTTCGCCATGGAGAAGGCCCACCGGCAGCCCCCCGATCACCCCACGGCGACCTGGTATCCCCCGGAGTACACGTCCGTGGTCTGCTCCGACTGCGATGCCGTGATCAACACCTGACGCCGTGCCCGTAGGGCCCCGCTGTGCCGATGTCAGGCGCCCAGGGCGAGCGTCCCCGCCCCCTGGCCGGGTATGTCCTCCCAGCCCCGGATCCTGGCCGCGAGCCGTTTCAGGCGCGTGTCCGAGGGGGGCACGTCGATCTGGAAGTGGGACTCGTTCGGGCGGCGGAAGTCTCCACCCCAGGCCACCACGTCCTGGCATTCCTTGAGGATGTCGCGGACCGTGGCCAGTTGGTGGGGGAAGAGACCGTCCTTGGCGCCGTCCGGATACCAGGTCGGGCGGATCGCGACCGCGGTCCCCGAGGCGTGGTTGGTCGCGTAGCCCTTCAGCGTGCTGTCCGCCGGGCGGAAACCCATCACCTCGCCGTGAACGAGCGTGTCGATCTCGTAGTGGTAGCGGCGGATGACATGTACGAGCACGGTGGCCGCCTCACCGATGCGCAGGGCCACGGAGACCGAACTGCCTGGCACCTGGCGGGTCCAGATGGTTCCCGAGGCGTTGGCCCGCGGTTCCATCGGCCAGCCGTTGGCGCTGGTGGGGTGCATATGCGGACCGTCTTCGGCGGACCGCGCGGACGCGGACGCCGGGGAAGGGGCCGCGAGCGTCACGAGGCCCGCCGCTGCGGTCAGGCCGAGTCCGGCGCACAGTACGCGACGGCGTGGGGGGCGTGGAGGCGAAGTGGTCATACCGGTCCTGTCTGAGAGTGAGGAGTGCGGTGGGTGGCGATCGGTGCGTCACAGGCCACGCAAGGGCGCGTTGTACTTCTCGAACACCCGATGGAGGCCGAGCATCGCGGTGCCGTAGTCCTGGGCTCTGCCCTCTGTGCCGTTGTAGCGGGCCAGCGTGAGGCGGGTGTGCTCCTCGCTCGTGGACATGGACGGCTGCGGAACGTGGACGTCGTCGGCGCCCCAGATCAGGACCGCGGGTAGCGTGCTGATGTTGTAGTCGTGGTCGTTGTGCAGTTGCTGCCAGACGTTCCACAGATCATTCTCGTTGGCGGGGTCCATGATGGTGCCGCCGATCAGGCCTGCCCGGATGCAGAAGTTGCGGCCGCGGATCGCGGTGGCCGCGAAGATCTGCGCGAGACCGGTGCTGGAGTCGTTCTTCGTGCTCAGTCCGGTCCCGTCGTAATGGTCGATGACCGCCTCGTCGCCGACGACGTCCAGGGTGTTGTACATACGTATCTCCCAGAACAGCGGGCTCTGGATGATGGCCTTGCGCATTCCGAAGGTGCGCGCGAGCCGGGTGACCAGCCCGTCGAAGCTCATCAGGATGTCGAACGCCTCTGTGGTCGACCGATAGGTGAGAACCTGGGCGCCCTGGTCACCGCCCTTCTCCGGCACGCCCATGGAGTTGAGGAGATACGACTGGACGTCCGCGAGCAGGGAGTTCCGCCTGGACATGTCCATACTGACGTCCAGGTCTGAGGTGATCTGCTCGGGGTTGTAGGTGTTCTGGCCGGCGTCACGGCCGGACACGATGTTGTTGTCGATCTCGATGAGGCCGCTGCCTGCTCCCACCGAGATCGTGGAGATCTGGTCGAACGCCCAGTCGCCGGGCAGCGGATAGCCGAGATTCCCGGAGAATCCCGTGGACATGTCGCAGACGAAACTGGCCGAGGTGTATCCCGCGGCTGCGACGCGGGAGCACACGTTGCGGGGTCCGTAGATGCCCGTCAGGTACCCCTGGCCGTGCTCGTTCATGACGTCCCGGATCGCACGGAAGTGCGGGAGGATGTTGTCGGTGACCTCGTAGTCGACCGCGTCGAAGTCGACGGCGAAGTAGATACGTGTGCCGGGTTTGAAGCCGTAGTGTTTGGCCCGCTCAATGGCGGCGAAGGCGTCGGCGATCCCCTGCTCGCGGCGGAAGTAGGCCGCCTCCCCGCCCCAGGTCTGATAGATCGGAAAGCAGCTCAGACCGTAGGCGGCCATCCGGCCCAGCTCGCCGGACTTGATCTTCTTGTCGAGTGAGGAGTCGGGGACGTTGGACAGGTAGCGGCCCACGATCTGATACCCCGCGTCCCTGAGCGCCACCGCCCGCGCGTCGGTGACCTCGGTGACGCAATCGGCCGCGGCTCCCCTGCGGGTGGCGTCACCGGTGGACACCAGCAGCGAGGCCCAGGTCTGGAAGTCCCCTCGGCCGGTGACCGGGAGCTTCGCGAAATTCTGGAAACTGCGCACGCGTGTTGCCAGGTCGGCGTCGAAGTGGCTGTCGAAGAACACCCCGCCGCGCTTGTTGAAGATCATGGCGGCGGTGAAGAGACTCACCCACGTCCCCGACGAGCCCTCCGAGAGGGGGCTGTTCCTGATGCCCTGCTGGGTGCCGGGGCCGAAGACCCCGTTCGCGACGTCGTCGCTCATGCCGATCTCGTACTGGATCGCGAACATCAGTGCCTTCTGCACATCCCGTGAGAAGTGACCGTCGCACGGCACGATGAAGAAGTTTCGGCGGCCGACATAGCGGCCGTTCATCCACTGCTGTACCGCGCGGGTCAGCTCGCTGCCGCCCTCGATGACGACATAGGCGTCCATGGTCAGCAACGCCTTGAACACCTTCGGCGATACACCGTCTGCGAAGGCGCCGTCGACGCCCATGTGCTGCTTCAGCTCGCGGACCGACGCCGCGACGGAGTCGTTGTAGGTGCCGTCGATGCCGCCGCCGTCATAGCCCTTGCAGTACAGCGCAGACTGCACGATCTTGAGGACCTTCTCGTGCCGGGTGCCCGCGTTGATGACGGGGTGGCGGCCCTGGAGGGTGGCGAGAGTCGTCGGGCCGAAGTTGTCGGACAGGGAGGTGATGCCCACCTCGTACTGGAGCGCCCGGGTCAGCGCGAACATGACGGCCCAGCCGGTGCGGCCGTTCTCCTCGACCTTCGGGATTCCGGCGACGTTGTAGGAGTTGATGAATTTCTGTGCCTCGATGACCATTTGGTCGGCCACGCTGTGTCCTTTCACGCGCGCCTGGGCGGGTGCTCCGCCCGGGCGCGAACGTTGGCTGCCACCAGGCGGGACAGACGACTGCCCGGGCCGGTGCGCGCACCGGCCCGGAAAGAGGTGCTCTCTAAGTGGTCGTGTCCTTCGACGCCGCGTCAGCAGCGCTCGACACCGTCGATCCAGTCGGTGGCGTTGTCGATGTAGTAGCCGGCCATGTAGCCGCGGTGGCCACTGGGGGTGAGGACCCACACCCAGTACGGGTTGCCGCCGACGCTCTGCGCGCCCTCCTGCTGGCAGTACACCCACACCTGGGCCGGGCTGCTCACCGTGGTCTCCACGGTCGGACAGTTGGCGACCGACGGGTACAGATAGCACTGTTCCCCGCCGCCGCCACGGACATTGACGCCGGAGGCCCAGACGCCGTAGTAGCCGGCGCCATGACCGGTTGCGTGGGCGGCGCCCGCCGTACCGAAGACGAGGCCGGCGGCGGCGATGACGGTGGATGCCATGGCCGCGGCGGCGGCCCTCACAGAACGGATCATGAGTGATTTCCCCTTGGGACGGTCATATGGTCGGTGCGGGCCCGGGAGTCAAACCTGACGGCACGCACAGAGAGAAGGTGCTGACCTACAAACAGCGACGTGGCCAGACCCTAGCGACGGCAGCGGCTGCTGAGCTCCTGACGAATGTCAGGGCAACCCGTGTCCGGGATGTCCGAGGGCGAGACCCCGGCCGGGCCTCAGCGGCGTTCGGGCAGGTCCGACTCGGCCGGCACCATGGACGACCTGGGCTGAGCGGACGCCGACGCCGTCGAGGTCGGCTTCTTGCCGCAGAACGCGGCCTCGAGCGTGCCGCCGAGCGCCGTGTTGGCGGACCCCTTGTTCGAGGTGTTGGCCATCGCGGAGAGGCTGCGTCGGCCATCGCGGGTCGCGAAGGCGTAGGTGTAGTACCCCTGCACGGTGCCGGTGTGGCCGAAGACCTGCGTACCGCAGGACAGGTCGTAGCGGCGCAGACCGAGGCCGTAGAAGCGGGTGTTGGTGGCGTCGGTCGGGGTGACGGTGGTCATCTCCTCCAGCATCCGCGGCGTCAGCAGCCTGCCCCGCATCAGCGCGGTCACGAAGGTGTTCAGGTCCGCCGGGCTGGAGATGACCGCCCCGGCCGACTGCGCCCAGGAGACCGTCTGTTCGGTGGAGTCCACCAGCGGCGCGCCGGCCTCGTCGGGGTGCAGATAACCGTGTGCATACAGCCCCGCGATGCGGACGTCCGGGTGCACGTACGAGGTGTTGCGCAGGCCCAACGGCCCGATGATGCGGCGTTGGTACTCCTTGGCGACGGGCTTGCCGGTGATCTTCTCGATCAGCATGCCGACCACCACGAAGTTGGTGTTGGAGTACTTGTACGCGACACCGGGCTCGGTGGTGCGGGGCTCACCCAGTGAGAGGTCCACCAACTCCTGGTAGCTGAAGACCCTGTTGCGTACGGCCTCGAAGCCGGGCACGGTGTGCTCGAACATGGCGTCGGTGTAGTCCGCGAGCCCACTGCGGTGGGTCAGGAGGTGCCGCACCGTGACCCGGTCGTCGGGCAGCAGTCCGGGAAGATAACGGTTCACCGGCGCGTCGAGCTCCAGTCTCCCCTCCTGCACCAGTTGGAGCAGCACCACGCTGGAGAAGGTCTTGCTGACACTTCCGATACGAAAGCGTGCGCGGACGTCCATGGCGGCGCCGGAGTCCCGGTCGCGCACTCCCACGGTCCGGGCCTGGACGCCCTCGGGGCTGGTGAACCGGGCCATCGCTCCTGGTGCGCCCTCGGCCATGGCGGCGTTCAGAGCTGCGACCACGCCTTCCATATCGGGGGCGGGTGTGGTCGCGCCGGTGGCGGCCGGAACGGTGGGCGCGGCGTAGGCGGTGGTGGCGGGGACGACACCGGCGGTGAGCGCGGCGATCAGGGTGGCGCCGACGGCCAGGCGTCGGCGGTTGTTCAGCTTCACGTCAATTCCTCGAGTCGAAGGGCAGGGAATGGGGGCGGGAGCGGACCGCCGCATCAGGCAGGGCACTGTCTGATCTGCTGCTTCCAGACGTCCGGGCTGCCGGTGTTCAGGTACCAGTCGTTGACGTAGCCGCCGTAGCTGTTGCCGACCTCGACCCACATCCAGTAGCGGTAGTTGGGGTTGTCGTAGGCGCCGTCGCCCAGCTTCCAACAGGTGAGGCCGACCTGGTTGCCGTTGTTGAGGCGGCTGTACGGCTCATGGATCGGGCTGTACCCGTAGCCCGGTCCGGTGCGCACCTGGAGCCAGGAACCCGGATCGATACCGGTGACCGTGGTGCACGGGATCGTGGAACCGGACACCTGGCACGGGTAGGTCGCGGCGTTGGCCGGGCCGGCCGTGCCCATCAGCGTCGCGGCGGTCGCGAAGACGGTCGCGACGCCGAGGATCTTTCGGCGGACGGAGTTCATGGGGTTCCCCTCTTCGTTGTCAGGGTCTTCGGCAATGCGGGATCCGCTGCTGCCGCACGGCGGGCTGCCGGTGTCGAGGTACCAGTCGTTGACCCAGCCGGCGTGCCCGCCGGTGTCGATGTACATCCAGTAGTGGTAACCGGGGCTGTCCGCGGCCCAGTCACCCGTGGATCAGCACTTCAGGCCCACTCCGGACCCGTTCTCAGTCCCCCGTACGGCACGTCGGGGCCGTATCCGGGGTCGGTGCGCATGTGCAGCCAGGAGCGTCGCGTCGAAAGAGATGCGATGCCCCGTTTCTCTTGCATGTTCTGCGCGGGGCACAGCGATTGCGCGGTTGGTCAGCCGCCACCGCCCCCCGTGGTCGGACACAGTCTGTTCAAAGCCGGCGGCACGACCCAGCATTTCGAGAAGCTTCAAAACGTGTGCCGGTCGGCGTCTTTGCCCAGGTTGTTCGAAACCGTTGCTCAAACAGGCGCGTCCCAAGGGGTGGTGGTACGTCGACGGGGGAGTGTTCGTGGCCGGGTTCTCCGAGCTGTGTCTGGGGCAGCTGGAAACAGTGCCGGTGTCGGTCGTGGCGCAGCCCGGCGTCACCCTGATGTCGCTCGCCGCGGATGCGCTGGGCGGACGTTCCCAGGGCGTGCACCCCACGTGGCGGCGCGCGCTGCGCTCGGCGGTGCCCGAGGGGGCGGAGACGGTGCTGCGTCCGCTGTTCACCCGTGAGTACTCGATGGTCCCCGACTGCCTCACCCCCACGGCGCCGCTGTGGGAGACCGATCTCTCGGTCCAGCTCGACCGTCTGGCGGAGCTCTCGCCTCATCTGCTGCTGCAGGAGCTGGAGAGGGACTTCGGGGGGGCGGTCCCCCGGCAGTGGCAATCGGTCGTCGATCGGCCGAAGGCCTTCATCCACGCGTACGCGGCCATTCTCGGCGCCGTGTGGGAGGCCTTCGGGCCGATATGGGCGCGGGCCGGCTCCCTGCTGGCCCGGGAGACCGAGCGGGTGGGGGTGGCGGTCGTCAGCAACGCCCTGCCGCTCGTCATGACCGGCCTCGGACCCAAGATCCGCTTTGCCGGCCAGACCCTGTACGTGCCCGATCCGCACCCCGAGACGTTCGAGCGGGGTGCCCGCCGTGTGGTGCTGGTGCCCATCGTGTCGGGCAACGGCGCCTCGGTCTTCAGCTTCGACCGTTCCGACGCCGTGTGGT
Organism: Streptomyces sp. NPDC050121; assembly: GCF_044460385.1. Taxonomy (NCBI): domain Bacteria; kingdom Bacillati; phylum Actinomycetota; class Actinomycetes; order Kitasatosporales; family Streptomycetaceae; genus Streptomyces; species Streptomyces sp. NPDC050121. Next base: position 75,314 of record NZ_JBITJV010000002.1, read on the forward strand.
TCGGCTATCCCGTGCCCGGTCTGAACACGCTGTGGACCGCTCAGGAGACCACTGCCGAGAGGGACGCGCTCAAGCTCGTGGTGGGCTCCCTGCGGGCGGGGATCCTGCGCGAGCTGGTTCGCCCGTGCACCATGGGCTCCCTGGCCTCCGCGCTCAACTGCACGCCGGCAACCGTGACGTACCACTGCGGTCAGCTGGAGGCGGCCGGTCTCCTGGCCCGGGAGCGCCGCGGGCAACACGTAGTGGCCCGGCGTACGGCCTCAGGGGTGGCATTCGTCAACTTGCTGTCGGGCTGAGCTTGCGGGCCAGAAACGAAACCGACCTTGGCGCGAGCGACGCCCTGACATTCGTCAGGACCGTCGGCCCGCTCCCCTTTCTAGACTTCGAGTCGTCCTCCAGGCCTCGGCTGTACTGCGGGGCACCCTCCACAGACAGGAAGAGACGGCTTTCATGCGCCTGTTCCGCTCCACCCTCGCCACGGGTGCCGCCTTGTGTGCGATCACCACCGGCATCGTCCTCCTCCAGCCCCCGCAGCCGGCCCACGCTTCGGCCTCCGACCGCGAGGGCGGTGCACGCGGCTTCCGCGACCACGCCGACAACGCCGGGGGTGACACCGACAAGCCCGCCGACGTCAGCCTCGGCAGCGTCCGCATCACGGCGTGGTCCGCTGCTCCGACTGGTGGTAGAGCCCGCTGACCGGCCCCGCTTCCCAGCATTCACGACGAAAGGCACGGGGTCTTCAACAACCAGTACGACGGCACCCTCGCCGAGCTGTGCAAGTCCATCAACAGGGCTGGTACGACAACCTCACACCGATCAACTCGATCAACCTCAGGGAGCACTGCCTGTGAGACGCTGCCTTCTCGCTGCCGCCGCCGCGCTCCTGCTGATCGGCGGCGCGGCAGGCTCCGCCGCAGCCGACGTCCCGGCCGGGCAGCCGGTGCGGCCCGCCGCCGCGTCCGTCGAGGTGCCCGCCGGCGTCAGTGCCGGGATCGCCGTCTTCGACCGGCAGACCGGCACCTACACCGAGCAGCTCAACTCGAGCACCCGCTTCCGGTCCGCCTCGGTCGTCAAGCTGCTGCTGGCGCTGGACTACCTGTGGAACCGGGGCCCCGACTACACGGTGCCGGCCGCCGACCGGGCCTGGCTGGAGCCGATGCTGCGCAGCAGCAACGACACAGCGGCCAACAACTACTGGTCGGACAAAGGCGGTACGGCGATCATCAGCCGCATGGTGAGCCGCCTCGGCATGAAGGACACGGCCGTGCCGCCCATCGGATACGAGGGCTACTGGGGCTACACCGCGCTCTCGGCCCGGGACACGGTCACGATCTACCGCTACCTCCTGGACTCAGCGCCCGGCCCCGTGCGCGACTTTGTGATGGGCAACCTGCGTCAGTCCACCCGCTGCGCCTCGGACGCATTCGACCAGCACTTCGGCGTCGCCGGAGCGTTCGACAAACCGTGGGCGGTGAAGCAGGGCTGGGCCGGAACCTCGTACGAGAAGGGCACCTGCGGCACGGCGAGCACCGCGACCGCGACCGCGACGGGTACAGCGAGCCCGGTTCCGGCCGCCGCCGCGGACGTGGACCTGAACCGGCCCGCGCTGCACAGCACGGGCACCGTGGGCGCCGGTGGCCGGTCCATCGTGGCCGTGTTCACACTGCATCCCGTCGGCACCTCGTACGGGAAGGCGTACACGGACATCGGCCGACTGACCCGCTCCCTGAGCGTCCCCGGAGCCACGCGGCCCGCGGGACGGTGGTACGGCACGTGGAGCGACCATGTGAACGTCCGCCCCAACCCTGGCACGGGCAACTCACCCATCACCCAACTCCCCGCAGGCGTCGAGGTGTTGGTGGGCTGCCAGGCCAGGGGCGAGGAGGTCGACGTACCCCCTTACACCAACGAATGGTGGGCGTACCTCCCCCAGTACAACGGCTGGGTCTCCAACATCTACATCAACTCGCCCGACAACAAGATGCCGGACGTCAAGGACTGCTGAACGGCCTTGAGCGACAGTTCCGCTTCCTCACCGCTCGTAGTCGGCGAGGTAGCGGAGCACTTTGTCGACGTGGGGCCGCACGCGGGCGGGGACGCCGCCCTCCGTGATGACCGTGCGGTCGCTCGTGCGGTAGCCGGCCGCCATCAGCGCGGGAAGATCCTTGGCGGGCATGTCGGCCTTCTTGAACTGCTGGTCGAGCCAGCACACGTACAGCGACATCGTGGAGATCGCGTCCGGCGGCGACCGGTAGTCCTTGTCGCCGTCGCCGTCGCCGTCGACCGCCCAGGCCCGGAACACCGACGGCGTCCACATGGCGATGCCGTACTCCTCGCTGGCCGGGCGGGCCGCGTTCACGTCGAAACCGCTCTCCGCCTTGAGCATGGCGGCGAGGAACGCGGGCGTGACCTCCGCGTCGGTACAGCGGTGGGCGGCCTTCACGATGACCGGTCGCAGTGCCTCGGGTACGTCGGAGTCCTCCGGGATCTCCCCGGCGGCCGGGCTGTGGGCGCCGGTGACGACGGCTGGTGCACCCCGCCCCTGGTCTTCATCGTCGTCTCCCCCGCCTCCGCCGCCCCCGAGCAGCGCGGCCCCGCCGATGGCGGCGGCCGACACTGCGGCCAGCGCCACGGCGGCGACCGGCAGCAGGCGACGCCGGCCACGCGGGCTTGCCAGTTGCTCGATCCGGGCGGACAGGCTCGCGGCGGTGTGGCGCAGTCGGCCCGCGTGATCGGGTGCCAGGCAGTCCTCGATGAGCCGGCGCCAGTTGTCGTCGAGTCCGGCATCCAGACGCAGTGTCGCGGTGTCCCGGGCATAGGCCTGTGCGGCGAGCGAGCGGGCGCGAGCGGTGGCGCCGGGGAACGGGTGGAGACCACCGGTGAGCACCTGGTGGGCCAGGACGCCGAAGGCCCAGATGTCGGCGGTCGGCCGTACCATCGTCCCGTCCACCCCGGTGCGCTGGGACCACCACTCGGGCGGCACATGATCGAGCGTGCCGAGCGGCGGCACATAGGCGTGGGTGCCCTCGAGTTCGGTGGCCAGGCCGAAGTCGGCGAGCCAGACCGCGCCGTCCGCGCCCAGCAGCACGTTGGCGGGCTTGAGGTCGCCATGCACCCAACCGGCACCGTGCATATGGGAAAGCCCGGCGGCCACCCCGCGCAGGACCCGCACGGCGTCCGGGATCGGGCGGCCTGTCGCGGCAGCGTCCAGCACCTGGCGCAGACTGGCCTCGGCCCGGTCCATGACGAGCGCGATGGCACCGTCCAGCGCGGGCAGGTCCGGCGCGTCCACGGTGCACACGGCGTGCGTCCGTACGAGGTGGGGGTGGTCCGCCTCGGCACTGAAGCGCACCTCGCGCGCGACCAGTTCGCCGAGCGCGGCACGCTGACCGAGTGCCAGGGCGCCGGTCGGCAGCACCTTCACCGCCACGATCGTGCCGTCGGCGACCGCGCGGGCCTCGTACACGGTCCCCCAGCCGCCCGACCCGATGACGGCGTCCAACTCCCAGCCCTCGATACGGAAACCCGCCGGCAGACGCGGCGATTCGAGAGCGCCTTGCTCTGCGCCTGACGAGCTCATGCGCCGCCCTCCTGCGGGACGGGCCGTCTGCGGGACGGCAACAGGGCGAGGTGTTCCTCGCGCACCAGGCCGAAGCGCAGGGCGAGGGAGGCCAATCGAGCGCGCTTGGCGCCGGTGCGGCCGTTGACGTCGACTCCGGACTCGTCGCCGAGGTCCAGGCGCAGCTTGGCGAAGGCCAGGTAGTCGATGTGGTAGTTCACCGCGGAGCGGGTCAGACCACGACAGCTCTCCAGCGGGCGAAGTCGCTCCGCGATGTCCCCGGTGCCCGGCAGTACGCCGTCCGACGGGTCGCGCAGCCGCGGCTCGCACAGGGCCACCAGCACCAGGAAGTACTTCGCCGTCGCATCGAGCGCGTAGGGATGCACGGTCAGCTCCCCGGCGCCGGGCGAGGACCGCTCGTCCAGATAGGCGTGCTGCGGGGCGAACACCTTGAAGTCGACGGTCCCACCCAGCGCGGGCAGAACGACTCTGGAGAACTCGAAGGGCACCGGCGCTCCGAGCCGACCTGGCGCGACGGTGATGTATTCGCCGGCCCCCTCCAAGTTCTCGACCGCATACGCGGTGTCACGGCTGAAGTTCGACAGCCGCCAGTAGTCCTCGGCCGCCTCCAGCCGTCCCGCCCGCCGGGAGATCCCGGGGTCGGACAGGACGATGGAGACTTCCCGGCCGCCGGGCAGCCCGCGACCGAAGTCGGCCACGTCGCCCGGTCCCATGCGCAGCAACTCGGGCCCGCCGGCGTCGACTTCGCCCGGGCGTGACGGTCCGGGCGGCTGCACAATGATCGTTTCCATATCGATGTTCCCCCGATGTGGTCGCCAGGATTGTAGAGGCGCTTCCGGTTTCCGCCGACCCGGTGCATCCGCATGGCGCAGGGCGCATCCCTCGGTCACGGTCGCCGCTTCGCCGCCTCGTCCGTCCCACCCGACGCGCCCCGCGCGGTCAGCGCTGTGAAGGCGCCAATGAAGCATTCGCCACGGCTCGCCGGCTTCTGGTCAAAAGCCGCACACGTGACATCGTCGTCCATGCCCGGCACCGTATACGGGCCGATTCCACGGGTGAGAGCACGAGGCACGTCCACTAGGACGATCGGTCGATCGTCTCGGTTCCCTGCGCGGGGCTGACCACTGAGGCCCCTGGCGTGGAGGCTGCGGTTGAGGAGAAAAATCGGCTCATCACGGGGGGAAGCCCTTGCCATGCCTGTGGCCACACCGCTGTCCCCAGCCGGTCAGCACGGTACGCACGCTTCTCCGCCGACGGACGGCTGCTCTCGGCGGGCGGCTCCCGCAGCTACCAGGAGCGCACCCTTGCCGAGTCAAGGTGCGCTTCGGCCCGGTCAATGCACTGGTGCCCAGCTGGTCCCCAGAAATGACCAAGAGGCTGTATCGGCATACTCCGATACAGCCTCTGACCTGCTATTTCGCAAGTCGGGACGACAGGATTTGAACCTGCGACCCCTTGACCCCCAGTCAAGTGCGCTACCAAGCTGCGCCACGTCCCGTTGCTTGTCTGACCTGGGGTTTCCCCTGGCCGAACGCGCATGGAAACAATACCGCACTCGGGTCGATGGTCGCGCACCCGTTTCTCCCGCCCCGGCCGCCGGTGCGCCTCAGTGCCCCTCGGGCATCCCCAGGTCGGGATACGCATCCAGCAGGCGCTGCGGGGCCGCCTGCCGCCAGGAGTCGGCGAGGATGTCCCGCAACTCGTTCTCGTCCTCGAGGGCGGCCAGCCGGGCGCGCACCCAGGCGAACTGGGACTCGTGGTCGGCGATCCAGAATTTCCGGGGCTCGGCGAGCACCAGTTCGGCGCGCTCCTCCTTGGGGCAGCGCACGGCGAGGGAGGTCTCCTCCTCGGGCAGCGTGGCGAACATCTTGCCCGCGACCCGGAAGGTGGGCATGCTCCAGGCGATCTTCTCCGTGGTGTCCGGCAGGGACAGAGCGATACGGCGTACGTCTTCGGCGTCCGGCATGCTTCGCACCGTAGCGGCTGCCACTGACAGTCACCCGACGGCGACCTGTTTGTAGTAGAGGGTGGTGGGGCGGAGGACCCCGGCCGGGTCGGCGGCGTAGTCGGGGATCACGCCGGCCCTGGTCCAGCCGGCGGTGCGGTAGAGGTGTTCGGCGGGGCTGTCGGTCTCGGTGTCCAGGTGGAGCAGGGTGACACCGGACGCGGCGGCGGCCTCCTCGGCGGTGGTCAGGAGGGCGCGGCCGAGGCCCTTTCCGCGGGCGTCCGGGTGGACCATCAGCTTGACGAGTTCGGCGCGGTGGCGACTGTTGGGCTTGTCGGGGAAGGCCAGGCTGACGGTGCCGAGGACACGGCCGCTTTCCCGGGCCGCCCAGATGGCGAGCCGTCCGGCGGCCACGCCCTGCGCGCGCTCCTGCCACCAGGCGAGGGCCTCGGTCCGGTCGAGCGGACGGAAGAAGCCGACCGAGGCGCCTCCGTCCACCGTGGCGATCAGCAGGTCGGCCAACTCCTCTGCCTGGTCGAGGAGCCGAGGTGCGTCGAGGCGGGTGGCGGTCACGGCAGCACCACCGCCAGCACGTAGCGCACACCGTCGGGTCCCGAGCACCGGAACCGCGTCGGCCCCCACACGCGCAGCCTCAGGCAGTCGCCCGCGTCGAGGTGGTGTTCGACGTCCTGGGCCGTCACGTCGAGCGCCCCTTCGAGGACCCAGATGTGCTGTTCCAGTCCGGGTACGGGCGGCCGGTCGTACGCGATGTCGGCGCCCGGCCGCAGCCGTCCCTCGACGAGTTCGCCGCGCAGTCCGGTGTGCGGCGGCGAGACGGACCGCCGCACGAAACCGGAGGTCCGGTCCTGCCACACCTGCTGGTCGGCCGCCCTGACCAGCAGCGCGGGCTCCGCCTCGATCTCGCTGAGCAGTTGGGACATGGTCCGTCCGTACACGCCGCACAGGCGGTTGAGGAGCGAGGCCGTGGGGCTGGTCTCGGCGCGTTCGGCCCGGGAGAGGGTCGACCGACTCACCCCGCTGCGCTCGGCCAACTCCCCCAGGGACCAGCCGCGTTCGGCCCGCAGCTCGGCCAGCCGGGCGCCGAGCCGGGCGTCGACAGGATCCGGGGCGACCCCGGCGTCATTGAGTTTCACATACGGGACAGTATCCCATATATGAAACAGGCACGTTGCGAGGGGGTCAGGTCCGGGACACCTCTTCCAGCGCGTCCAGCACGGGGCGGATCAACGGGTGCTCCTCCGCGCCCCGCCGTACGGCCGCGAAGACCCGGCGGGTGGGCGCCACCCCGTCGACGGGCCGTACGACCACTCCGGTCAGGTCCATGCCGCGCAGCGCCGAGCGGGGCACCAGGGCGACGCCCGCGCCGGCCGACGCGAGAGCCACCACCGCACGGAAGTCGTCGGAGGAGTGTTCGAGGCGGGGCTGGAAGCCGGCGTTCTCGCAGGCCAGGACGACCACCTCGTGGCAGGGGTTGCCGGGGTACGGGCCGATCCACGCGTCCTTGGCCAGCTCCGCGAGGGGGACCTCGGCCGCGTCGGCCAGACGGTGGGCGACCGGGAACACCGCGTCGAAGGGCTCCGCGTACAGCGGGACATGGGTCAGCCGCGGATCGTCGGCGGGCGGGGCCCCTCGGTACTCGACCGCGACCGCGACGTCCACCTGCCGGTCGAGCACCATCGGCAGACTGGCGTCGCCCTCGGCGTCCTGGACACGGATCCGTATCCCCGGGGCGGCACCCGCGAGACGGGCCACGGCGGGCGCGACGACCTGGGCGATGCCGGTCGCGAAGGCGGCCACCGTGACCGTGCCGGCCGCGCCCGAGCGGTACGCGGCGAGCTCCGCCTCGGCCCGCTCCAGCTGGGCCAGGACGGCGTTGGTGTGGCCGAGCAGGATCTCGCCGGCCGGGGTGAGCCGCACGCCCTTGGCGCCGCGCTCGACCAGGCGGTGGCCGGTCTCCTGCTCCAGGGCCGTCAGCTGCTGGGAGACCGCCGACGGGGTGAGGTACAGCGCGGCGGCAGCCGCGGTCACCGTGCGGTGGTCGGCCACCGCACGGAGGATGTGGAGCCGCCGCGCTTCGATCATGGGATCGATTATCGCAATATGTCCGGGCCGCCCGGTCCGCCCGGTCCGGTCAGCCCGCCAGTTCCGCCCGCGCCACGACGAAGGCGTCCACGGCCCGGTTCACGTCCGCCGTGGAGTGCGCGGCGGACAGCTGGACGCGGATGCGGGCCCGGCCCTGCGGGACGACCGGGTAGGAGAAGCCGATCACGTACACCCCGCGCTCCAGCAGCAGCTCGGCCATCCGGCCCGCCTGCGCCGCGTCCCCGATCATCACGGGGGCGATGGCGTGGTCGCCGGGGAGGATGTCGAAGCCCTCCTGCGTCATCCGACGGCGGAACAGGGCGGTGTTCGACGCCAGCTTCTCCCGCAGGTCCCCGGCCGACTCCAGCAGGTCCAGGACCTTGAGGGAGGCGGCGGCGATGACCGGGGCGAGGGTGTTGGAGAACAGGTACGGGCGGGAGCGCTGGCGCAGCAGGGCGACGATCTCGGCGCGGGCGGCGACGTAACCGCCGGACGCGCCGCCGAGCGCCTTGCCCAGCGTGCCGGTGATGATGTCGACGCGGTCCATCACACCGTGCAGCTCGGGGGTGCCGCGGCCGCCGGGGCCGACGAAGCCGACGGCGTGCGAGTCGTCGACCATGACCATCGCGTCGTAGCGGTCGGCGAGGTCGCAGATCTCGGCGAGGGGCGCCACATAGCCGTCCATGGAGAACACGCCGTCGGTGACGATCAGTCGGCGGCGCGCGTCGGACGCGTCCTTCAACTGCCTTTCCAGGTCCGCCAGATCACGGTTGGCGTAGCGGAAGCGGCGGGCCTTGGACAGACGGATGCCGTCGATGATGGAGGCGTGGTTGAGGGCGTCGGAGATCACCGCGTCCTCGGGGCCGAGGAGGGTCTCGAAGACACCGCCGTTGGCGTCGAAGCAGGAGGAGTACAGGATCGTGTCCTCCTGGCCGAGGAAGGCCGACAGCCGGGCCTCCAGCTCCTTGTGCACCTCCTGGGTGCCGCAGATGAAGCGCACGGACGCCATGCCGTAGCCCCATCGGTCGAGGGCCTCGTGGGCGGCGGCGATCACCTCGGGGTGGTCGGCGAGGCCGAGGTAGTTGTTGGCGCAGAAGTTGAGGACCTCGCCGGGCCGCCCGCCCGCGGTGACGTTGACGGTCGCGGACTGCGGGCTGCCGATGACCCGCTCCGGCTTGTGCAGACCGGCGGTGCGGATGTCGTCGAGGGCGGCGCGCAGGTCGTCGCGCACGGAGTCGAACATCTCAAAGCTCCTAGAAAAGCAGAGGACTTACGCAGATGACTTACGCAGATGAATTACGCGTAGGGCTGGTGCGGCCGGCTCGCGGTCTACGCGGTCCAGTCGAGGATGACCTTGCCGCCACGGCCGCTCGCCGCGTCGGCGAAGGCCGCCTCGAAGTCGCGGTAGCCGTACCGGCCGGTGATCACGGGGGCGAGGTCGAGGCCGCCCTCCAGGAGAACCGACATCGCGTACCAGGTCTCGAACATCTCACGGCCGTAGATGCCCTTGATGGTGATCATCGAGGTGACGATCCGGGCCCAGTCGACCGGGAACTCGGCGGCCGGCAGCCCGAGCATCGCGATCCGGCCGCCGTGGGTCATGTTGGCGATCATGTCGCGCATCGCCTCGGGCCTGCCGGACATCTCCAGACCGATGTCGAAGCCCTCGCGCAGTCCCAACTGCCGCTGCCCGTCGGCAATCTGAGCCTCAGTCACGTTCAGCGCCAGACTCACGCCGATCTTGCGGGCCAGCTCCAGCCGCTCCTCGCTGACGTCGGTGACGACGACGTTGCGGGCGCCGGCGTGCCGGGCGACGGCGGCGGCCATCAGCCCGATCGGTCCGGCGCCGGTGATCAGCACGTCCTCGCCGACCAGCGGGAAGGACAGGGCGGTGTGCACGGCGTTGCCGAACGGGTCGAAGATCGCCGCCACGTCGAGGTCGACGGGGGCGCGGTGCACCCAGACGTTGGCGGCGGGCAGGGCCACGTACTCCGCGAAGGCGCCGTCGCGCCCGACGCCCAGGCCCACGGTGGCCCGGCACAGATGGCGACGCCCGGCGAGACAGTTGCGGCACTTGCCGCAGACGAGGTGACCCTCGCCGCTGACCCGGTCCCCCACCTGGACATCGACGACGTCACGACCCGTCCCGACGACCTCGCCGACGAACTCGTGCCCGAGCACCAGCGGGGTGCGGATCGCCTGCCGCGCCCAGCCGTCCCAGGACCGGATGTGCAGATCGGTGCCGCAGATGCCGGTGCGCAGCACCTTGATCAGTACGTCACCGGGCCCGACAGCGGGCTCCGGGACGTCCGCGAGCCACAGCCCGGGCTCCGCCTTCTCCTTGACCAGCGCCTTCAACGCAACGGCTCCTGTGGTGAGGGCCCGGGCGCGGGCAGGCCGAAGGGCCCCGCAGCCGGGAAGACGTGTGGATTCGCCCAGCAATCTGCCGCACTCAGCCCTCCCGGGTCCATCGAGCTTTTCTTAAGCGCCGCCACAGCTCTGCTTCACACGGGTGGCCCCGCTGCCCTTGGCCCGCTGACCTTGACCCGGTTCCCTTGCGTCTCTTCCCGCACGGCACGCCGGGGCGTGTCACCCTGGACCACGACCCTCACCAGGCCGGCCGACCGACGGGGAGCATCTGATGACCACAGCACGGGACCTGATGATCGTCGCGATGGACGTGACGCCGGTGCGTCCCGTCGGGCAGGGCGATCTGTCGCTCGCCCTCGCGGGCGCCGAGGCGATCGACCTGATCACGGCCGAAGGGCTCGCCCTCGACGGCGACCTCCTCGTGCCCCGCCTGCCGCCGGCAACGGACGATCCCCTCCTGGACGAGGCCGCGTCCGCGCTCGTGCGGGCGACGCCGTACGAGACGGTCGAGGACTGGCTGTGGCGCCGCGGCCGCGGCCTCGCCTCGGCCTACGGCAACCGGCTGGAGGCGGACGGGCTGATCGGCCGGCCACGACGCCACTGGCTCTCCGTCCGGTCCGCGGGGGCGGAGCCGGTGGAGTCACCGGCCCGTCGCGAGGCCACCGAGCGCTGGGAGGCGGGGGAACCGGTCCTCGCCGCGCTGGCCGCCGCCGTCGGTCTGCGCGAGGAACCGGCCGACGGCTTCCCGGACCTCCCCGGCGAGGCGATCGTGACGGTGGTGGCGGCGGTCGGCGACGCGGTGGCGGAACTCGAGGCCGTACGGCAACGGCGCACCATCGAGGACGCGGCCTTCGACAACATCTGGCGGGCCCCCTGACGGGCGTACGCCTCCCTCACGGCGTGTGGGGGCCGTCGGCCTCCCGCCGTTGGAGCTGTCCGGCGAGGTCGGCGGCCGTCGCCTTGATGGTCTCCAGGCCGGCCTTCCCCCACGGCCGGGGCGCGAGGTCGGCGACGCAGACCGTGCCCAGCACCATGCCGGTCGAGTCGATGAGCGGGGCGCCGAGATAGGAGCGGATGCCGTACTCGTCGACCATCGGGTTGCCCGCGAAACGCGGGTAGTCGCCCACGTCCTCCAGGACCAGCGCCTTGCGCCGGACGACGACGTGCGGGCAGTAGCCGTAGTCGCGAGGCAGTCGGCGGCCCACCTCGGGCTTGCCGCCGCGGGCCGCCCGGCCGCCGGCCGGGGTGTGCAGCCCGGCGAAGAACTGCCGTTCCTCGTCAGGGAAGTTGACCATGGCGTACGGCGCTCCGGTCACCTCGGCGAGGCGGTCCGCGAACGCGTCCAGGGCGGGCTCCGGCCGTCCCCCGAGGCCGAGTCGGCGCAGCCTCCGGGCGCGGGCGGGGGCTTCCTTGTCCTCCGGGGTGAGCAGCAGACGACCGGCCGGGCGCGGCGGGTCGTAGCTCATGGCCGGGCTCCGTCGCTGGGGACGTAGGTCATATGCGGCTCCGGGGCGTTGGGTGCGGGCGTCACATGTGGGCGCCGCGGCTCGGCTGGGGTGCGGCCGGTGCGTGGGCGATGAGGTGTTTGACGAGGGTGAGCAGGGTCTGGACGCCGGAGGCGGAGATACGGGCGTCGCAGCGCACGACGGGGATGCCGGGGTCCAGGTCGATGGCGGCGCGCACCTCCTCGGGGGCGTAGCGGTGGGAGCCGTCGAACTCATTGATGGCGACGATGAAGGCGAGCCCGCGTTCCTCGAAGAAGTCGACGGCCGCGAAGCACTCCTCCAGGCGGCGGGTGTCGGCGAGGATGACCGCGCCGAGGGCGCCCTCGCACAGCTCGTCCCACATGAACCAGAACCGCTCCTGGCCGGGTGTGCCGAACAGGTAGAGGACGTGCTGCGGATCGAGGGTGATACGGCCGAAGTCCATGGCGACGGTCGTCTCGACCTTGTTCTCGATGCCGTCGAGGTTGTCGGTCGCGGCACCGACCGTGGTGAGCAGCTCCTCCGTGCTGAGCGGCGCGATCTCGCTGACGGCGCCGACGAAGGTCGTCTTGCCGACCCCGAACCCGCCCGCGATCAGGATCTTCAGGGCGGTGGGAAAGGGGTCGGGGCCGCTTTCGTGCGCTCCGTGGTCGTCGTGGTCGTGGTCCGCGCCGTATGCGCCGTGCTTGCGGTGCTCGCCGTAGGTGCGGTGCTCGTCGCGCTCAGAGCTGTCGTCGTAGTCCATCGAGCACTGCCTCCAGAAGGGCCCGGTCGGTGGGGATGTGGTGGTACTCGGGGGGCTTGGTGGTCAGCGCCCCGCAGTCGAGGAGGTCCGACAGCAGCACCTTGGTGACCGCCGCCGGCAGCTTCAGATGGGCCGCGATCTCGGCCACCGACACGGGGGCCCGGGTCAGCTGGAGCGCGGTCGCGTGTTCCGGGCCGAGATAGCCGAGGGGGGTCGCCCCGGTGGCCATCACCTGCGACATGAGATCGAGGGCGACGCTGGGCCTGGTCCGGCCGTTGCTGACCGTGAACGGGCGCACCAGCCGTCCGGCCGCGTCGTCGAGCCAGGGCCCGTCGCCGGCCGCAGCCACGCTCAAGGCCCCATCACCGACGGTTCGACGGCGTGCTGCCGGGGTGCGGTCGTCAGATACGGGCGGACGCTCTTGACGAGCATCGCCATCTCGTAGCCGAGTACGGCCGCGTCGGCCTCCCGGCCGGCGAGCACGGCGAGGCACGTGCCCGAGCCGGCGGTGGTGACGAACAGCAGGGTGGCGTCGAGTTCGACGACGACCTGCCGTACGTCTCCGCCGTCGCCGAAGCGGACGCCGGCGCTGCGGCCGAGGGAGTACAGGCCGGAGGCCAGGGCGGCCATGTGATCGGCGCTGTCGGGGTCGAGGCCGTGCACCGACTTCACGAGCCCGTCGCAGGAGAGCAGCACCGCGCTCATGGTGTGCGGTACGCGCTGCACGAGGCCGCTCATCAGCCAGTCGAGATCGGATACATGGCCGGTCGGCGCATCGCTCGCCATGGCGGATCGACTCCTTGGGGTACGAAGGTCTGCGGAAGCGCGGGGGGTGGGGGTGGCTGTGGGGGTGGCTGTGCTGAGAGTGCTCATCCGGCTGGTGTGCTCCCGTCGTGCCGGGCGGTGGATTGTTCGGTACCGGGCAGGTCGAGCCCGTCATGCGCGCCGTACGCCTCGGCTATGCGGGGCGGGGCGTGGTCCGAGGCCGGGTGCGGGGTGGGGGGCAAGGCGTCCGACGGGTGCGACCGCGGGTACGGCGGCTGTCCCGGGACGTCCGCCTCCAGGGCCTGCTGGGCCTCGGCCAGGCCGATGCCCCGCTGGAAGGCCGCCATCAGACCGGGGTCGTGGCCGACGGGCTGCTCGGCTTCCTGGCGTGGGGCCGGGCCGCCGCGCAGTTGGGGCACGATGTGCTCCTGGGCGCGACGGCGGGGCAGTTGGGGCTTACCCATGGTGCCGCGCACGGCGCCGACGCGTGGGGTGGGCGCGATGCCCGCGTGCTCCTCGACGACGGGCCGGTCGGCCTGCCGGATGCCGGGCACGGCCTCGGCCGGGTTGGCCCGCGTCTGGCGTGCGCCGCGGACGGGCAGGGGCGCCGGTCGGCGTCCGCTCCCGTGCGGCGCGTCCGGCCGGCCCGGGCCCGACTCGGTGGGCGCCTCGGCAGGCCCCCCGGCGGTAACGGACCGCCCCTGCGGGACCACGGCCGCACGACCGGTGCCCGAGGCGCCCTCCGGCGACGCGTACGTCATCTGCGCCCGCCCCGACCCCGACGTCCGCCCCCCACCCGAGTCACCGGTTACCGAGGAACCCTCCCCCCACGCCGACCCGGCCAACGACCCGCCGCCAACCCCGCCCCCCCGAGCCGAGCCCGACGCCTCACTCCAATCGACGGCACCCTGCACCCGAGCCGAGCCCGAGGACCCACTCCAATCGGCAGCGCCCCGTCCCTGAGCCGAGCCCTGCCTCTCACCCCTGTCGACAGCACCCTGCACCTGAGCCGAGGCCCGGTCCTCTGCCTTGTCAACAGCACCCTGTGCCTGATCAGAGCCTGAGGGCCGCGCCGCGTCGAGGGCGCCCGGCACCTCAGCCAAGCCCGAGGACCGGCCCGCTTCGCGAGCACCCCGGCCTCGGGCCGAGTCCTGCGGTCGGCTCTCGTCGCGCGCATCTCGCCCCTGAGCCGAAGCCTGCGGTCGGCTCACGTCGCCGGCACCGGCGCCCGAGGACCAACCTGCATCCGCCAACCGGCCCACGTCCCCAGGGCCCTGGGGCTGCCCCGAACCCGCCATCCGGCCCGCGTCAGCAGTACCCGGCACCGCGGGCGAGCCCGAGGGTCGGCTCGCATCGCCATGGCCGTGGGGCCGAGCCGGACCGGGAGGCCGGCTCGCATCGCCGGCGACCGGAACCCGAGCCAGGCCGCGCGCCGCGCCCATGTCGCCGGGGACCTGGCCCCGAGTTGAGTCCTGCGGGCGGGGGTGGGGAGCGGGTGGCAGCGGGGGCCGGGGGGCTGCGGGCGGCGCGAGGGGGAGGCCCGCGCCGTCGGTGTCCGCGGCCTCGGCTGTGGTCCCGGGGGCGACGGAGGCCGGACCCAGTAGGGCCTGGGGGACGACGAGGACGGCCTGGACGCCGCCGTAGATGTTGTTCTGCAGGCGGACCCGGATGCCGTGCCGTCGGGCGAGTTGGGAGACGACGAAGAGGCCGATGCGGCCGTCGGCCAGCAGACGGCCGACGTTGACCTGGTCGGGGTCGGCGAGCAGGGCGTTCATCCGGGCCTGTTCCTCGACGGGCATGCCGAGGCCGCGGTCCTCGACCTCGACGGCGAGCCCCGAGGTGACGAGGTTGGCACGCAGCAGCACCTGGGTGTGCGGGGCGGAGAACACCGTGGCGTTCTCGACGAGCTCGGCCAGGAGGTGGATGACGTCGGCGACGGCGTGGCCGCGCAGTTCGCCGTCGATGGGCGGAACGAGTTTGACCCGCGAGTACTGCTCGACCTCGGCGATGGCGGAGCGCAGCACCTCGGTCATGGAGACGGGGTTGCTCCACTGCCGCCGGGAGACGGCCCCGCCGAGGACGGCGAGGTTCTCGGCGTGTCGGCGGATGCGGGTGGCGAGATGGTCGACGTGGAAGAGGCCCTTGAGCAGGTCGGGGTCCTCGATCTCGTTCTCCAGCTCGTCGAGGATCGAGATCTCGCGGTGCACCAGGGACTGAAGGCGCCGCGCGAGGTTGACGAAGACCTCCAGTTTCTGTTCGCTCCCGGCCTGGCTGGACAGCTGGGAGGCCTGCACGACGGCGGTGACGGCGCCGTCGTGGGCGCGGGAAAGGTCGGCGGCGAGCAGTTCGAAGTCGTCGGCGTCGGGGCCGGGCGGGCCGCCGCGTGAGGTGAGCTGTGGCGGGACCTCGCCGCGGCGCAGCGCCTCCATGACGGCGCGCAGCTCGGCCTCGCCGCGCGCGGTGCCCCGGCGCAGGGCCACGATGCGGTCGCTGACGGAGCGGGCGGCGCGGTCGGCGGCCACGGCGGCGATCACGATGCCGACGCCGGTCACCGCGACCGCGCCGGCCAGCACCGCCCACAGCGTCGCGCCGGGCCTGACGCCGGTGGAGCGCACCGTGAACAGGACGACCGCGCAGGCGCTGAGGGCGACCGCGGTCGGGGGGAGCACGGCGAGCCGCAGCAACTGGGGCCGTATGTGTGTCTCGGCCGGCGCTGGTGCGGTGCGGGCGACCGGCCGCCCGTGCCGCCCGCCCTCGCGGCGGTCTGCGCGG
The DNA here is from genome assembly GCF_044460385.1 of Streptomyces sp. NPDC050121. Classification (NCBI taxonomy): domain Bacteria; kingdom Bacillati; phylum Actinomycetota; class Actinomycetes; order Kitasatosporales; family Streptomycetaceae; genus Streptomyces; species Streptomyces sp. NPDC050121. The sequence continues at coordinate 91,078 of NZ_JBITJV010000002.1, forward strand.
GCGGCGGGTGCGCGGAGGTGAGACATCGGTGTCCTCGTGCTGGTCCGTCGAGCCTGGCTGTCGGTCGGGAGAGCCAAGAATTCGGCCCGGTGTCGCCCGACGGCCACTCACAGTAGTCGGCAACGCATCATGTGCGGTGGGCAGTTGACAAAGTCTCACGGGGAGCGTCCCGCTCTGGTATGAGGCTTCGTACGGGAGACCGATAAATCCACGAGATCCGGGACGCGATCGGGAAAGAAGTCGATCAGAGCTGGTCAGAGGCGATCTCAACGGAGCGGCACGGGCCGGGGAGTTCCCTTCCGTCGATCCGCGCCGCCGAACCTTCTGTCGCCCCGAGCGTCCCGCCCTCACAGCCCCGGCAGGTCCTTCACCTCGGGCCGAACCCCACGGAATGTCACGCACCGTATCGGTCATGGCCTTGGCTTCCGGACCGTTCTCGTACCGGCCGCCCGCCCTTGCCGCTGCGGCTACGTCCGCCCGGCGGCCGTGCCCCAGCACGTCCCCGCCGGGCTGGCACCCGGCTGCTCGCCGACGCCCGTCGTCGAGGGACTGCCGGTACAGGCCACGGCGGCGACGCCATCGTCCCGAGGTCGCTGATCACTGGTCGCCGGGCGTCGGGCGTCGGCGTCGGCGTCGGCGTCGGCGTCGGGAGACACGAAGACCTGATCGGGCCCGGGCGGTGTGCTCAGAACGAGACGGCGCGGGCGCCCTGCCAGTCGCCGGTCCGGGCCGAGGACCGTGGCTGCGCAACGGGTGGGCCCAGTTGGACGAGCCGGGTCAGGGCCTCCTGGCGGCGGGCCAGCGGCTCGCGCTCCGCGCACTCGGCGGCGTAGACGGCGATGAGGCTGTGGAAGCGGTACTGGTGGCCGGCTTCCTCCTTCAGCAGGTGGTTGGCGGTAAGCAGCGAAAGCAGTCGACGGGCGGTGTCGCGGTCCGTCTCGGCGAGCGTCGCGGCGATCTGCACCGTGAACGGACCGCCGTACAGGCCCAGATGACGGAACATCCGCGCCGCGTCCGCGGGTAACGCCTGGTACGACGCCTCGAAGACGCTGCGCATGCTGGCCGCCGCGTCGTCCTTCACGGCGAGTCGGTCGAGCCGGCCGTGTTCGGCCGCGTACTGCTCGACGAGCGCGGTCAGCGGCACGCCGGGGTTGGCCGCCAGCCCGTCGGCGACGATGCGCAGCGCGAGCGGCAGTCCCCCGCACAGCGCCACCAGGCGTGCGGTGGCCGCTTCCTGTCCCTCGAGCCGTCCCCCGCTGAGACCGGCGAGGAGACGCGCCGACTCCTCGTCGGCCAGCGGGGCGATGGTGAACAGGTGAGCACCGTCCCGGGCCGCGAGCCCGCCGAAGCGCTGCCGACTGGTCGCCAGGACGCAGGACGAGCCCCGGGGGATGAGGGGCCGCAGCTGGTCGGCACTGAGCGCGTCGTCGAGCACGACCAGCATCCGCTGGCCGTGCAGCAGGCTCCGGTAGAGAGTGGCGCGGGCGGCCAGTCCCGGAGGGATCCGCGAGGCGTCGACTCCCAGACTGCCCAGGAGCTGGCCCAGCGCGTCCGCCGCGCTCACCGGCCGGCCCTGCAGTCCGGTGCCGTGCAGGTCGACGTACAACTGACCGTCGGGGAAACGGTCGATGAGTCGATGCGTCAGCTCCAGCACGAACGCCGACTTGCCCACGCCGGCCGGGCCGTCGACCACCGCCACCGGAGTCGTCGCGCCGTGCCGTGAGCTCTCGTCATCCAACACCGCTGCCAGCTGCGCCAGTTCTCTGGTGCGGCCGACGAACCCGCGGGCAAGGGGCGGGAGTTGCACCGGTTTGGGGGTGCCGCGGAAGGCGGCTTCGCGACCGGCGGGCAGCACGGGTTGGGCGTCTGGGCCGGGGGAACGCAGCTCCGGATGCCCGGACAGGATCTGCTGGTGGAGGTTGCGCAGGTCGGCGCCGGGCTCGATGCCCAACTCGCTGCTCAGCAGCCGGCGGGTCTCCTCGTACACCCGCAGGGCGTGGGCCTGTCGTCCGCTGCGGTACAGCGCCAGGATCAGCAGCCAGCGCAGCTTTTCCCGCAGTGGCTCCTCGGACACCGCGCCCGTCAGGTCGGTGACCATCTCGGCGTGCCGTCCGGCCGCCAGCATGTCGGCTGCCCATTCCTCCACGGCCGTCAGCCGCAGGTCCCGCAGCCGGGTGCGCTCCATCGAGGCGAAGGGACCGGGGACTCCGGAGTACGCCTCGCCGTGCCAGAGCGACAGGGCCTGTTCGTACAGGCGCAGGGTCGCATCGGCGTTGCCCTCGCCCCGTGACCTACGCGCGTCACTATGACTGCGGACGAAGAGAGTGGCGTCCACGTCCGAGGGGTCCAACCGCAGGCAGTAGCCGCCGGATTCGGAGGTGAGCACCGCCCCGGCCGCTCTTCTGCCGCGCCCGGGCTCCAGCGCCCGGCGCAGGCCGCCCACATAGGTGTGGACGCCGTTGGCGGCCGTCTGCGGCACGTCGCCGCCCCACAGGGCGTCCACGATGTTCTCGACGCCCACGACGTCGTTGGCGCGGCTCGCGAGCAGGCCCAGGACGGCCCGCTGCTTGGGCGGGCCCAGCGCCACCTCCACCCCGTGCCGCCAGGCACGCACCGGCCCCAAGAGCTGTATGCGCAGCTGTGCTGCCGTGGTGGCCATGGATCATTCGCCTCCTGAAGTGGTGTTCCGTCCGTGGTCCGTGTCGGCTCCCGCGCCGTCAGCGCGGAGGGACGGACAGGGCGGCCATTCCGCCGGATATGGACCGGCCACCGGGTTCGTTGTATGCCGTATGCGCGATAAAAATGTCGGAGGTAATGATTCCGGTTGTGGTAGCAAGAGGCTTTCGTCGCGTCTCCGCGACGGCCGCGCAGTAACGGCTTTCCATGTCTCTCCTTTGAGCACAGGCAGTCGCGCCGAGGACCTTCACCCGTGGGACGCATCCAGAACAAGGCGTCCCTTATGAGCGGACCTTATTTCATGATCCGCGAACACAGGAAAGAGGACGCGCCGTCGCGTCGCGAGGATGCGACAGCGGCACAGGTCAGGACCAAGTGAATGAGCAGGTAAATCGAGAAGAGGACGCGTAGAAAGATTCAGGCCAGAGTGTCACGAAACCGCCACCACCTGCGGGAACCCACGCTGTGGCCCCTCGGTACCGTGGACCGTCGCGGCCGGAATCGAAGCCTCACGAATGCGCATGAATGCGACACCTGCTATTCGACGGAGGCGGCCGGCTCATTCGTCGGGGTCGACGTCGGATCAACCGGAGAGTTTGGCCGGATCAACACCGTTCACGGGGACGACGGCGGCCGGGCGTACTCTCACATGCCGCCGCTTTGACCGGATGTTCGCGCATCGCCGTCAGCGCATCGAAGTTGCCGAGTAAACCATCCGTCAGAGATTGGCTGACCACGTTTCCCCCGCATATTTCACTCTTAGGTGTACGCGTAAGGTCACAGTAGCGGGGGCGTGGTTGATTGTCACCCCCGACCCGTTTCGGCGCCCCTGTGCCTCCGGCATGTGCCGTGCGACGCCATGGCTCGTGAAAGGCCGCTCTCGGGGCCACCATCCGTCGGGCTCGGCTCCGCCGCCGATGGGTCTCGGCTCCGCCACCCGTCGAGAGCCCGACGCCCCCCTCGACCGGTCGTGAGGACAGCAGTTACGGCATCGGCAGTACACCGGAGGGCTCTGCGAGACTACGGTCTCGCCGCGCAGTCCGGCAGACACCGCTTTCCGGCACTGGTGCGCCCTCGGTCGGGCCACGTGCCTCGGTCGGGCCAAGAACAGAGAAAGCTGGATCCATGCAGTCCCGGAACCACCAACGCAGCAGACCCGAACGGGCCCGCCTGTCGCGGGAGTCGATCCTCGTCGCCGCGCAGCAGATCGTCCGTGAGGAGGGGGCCCAGCACCTCACCATGCGCCGCCTGGCCAAGGAGATGTCCAGCACGGCCATGGCCCTCTACCACCATGTGCGGGACAAGGACGAGCTGCTGATGCTCCTGCTCGACGCGCACGCCGAGAGCTTCCCGCGGCCCGAGCTGCCCCAGGATCCGCGGCTGCGTCTCCTCGAGAGCGCCCAGGTGCTCCATGACATCCTCGCGGACTGCCCCTGGATCGTCGAAGTGCTCGCCTCGGACACCTTCGTGAGCGTCTCCGCGCTGTGGATCGTGGAGAGCATGATCGACGCCGCGGTCGGCTGCGGACTGACGCAGGAAGAGGCCGTGTACGCCTACCACGTCATCTGGTATTACACGATCGGTGAGTTGATCGTGCGCTTCAACCGCGAGCGCGCGCAGAGCGAGGCCAGAAATGCGCCCCGGCGCGAGTGGGCCATGGCCGCGCCGGAGGCGGGGGCGTTCCCGCAGCTCGCCCGACTGGACGGCCGATGGGCGGAGTTGACCACACTGGACCAGCATCGCCGGGGGCTGGAAGCCGTCGTCGACGGACTCCTCGCCCGCAGCGCCGACTGACCTCGGTACACCTCAAGAAGCCGGCCGCCGCATTGGCCGTCCGAAGCTTCCGAGGACCGTGCAGTATCAACGTCAAGTCGTGAGAAATTCACATACGAATGCCCGGGACGGGCGCGCACGGCGTGGGCTATATTCCGATGAAATGTTCATGGAAGTGGTAGGTGAATTCGGTACGGAAGCGGTGCTGGGACGCGCTGCCGAGCGTCGTCCGGTCGGCGCTGGGGAAGACCGGCCGCGCGGGGCGCACCGCCGAATCCTCCGCAGGTGTAACCCGAGGAGAGTCTCGTGCCGTTGGACCGTTTCATCCGTGCCCTGATCAAATGGCAGGCCGCCGATCGGCCCGCACCGGCGCGCACGCTCACCGTGGAGGCGGTACGCCGCCGCTATGCCGACGGCGCCGCCCGCTCGCGGGGCGGCACAGCGCCGCAGCCGGTCGCCGCGGTGACGGATCAGCTGATCGACGGCCACGGCGGCAGGTTCGGAGTCCGGACGTACCTGCCGGTGGCCGACCGGGGCCGCCTCGTGACGTATCTGCACGGCGGGGGCTGGATGACCGGCGATGTCGACACCCACGATGCGGTGTGCCGTCGCATCACCGCCGCTCTCGGAGCGGTCGTCGTCTCCGTCGACTATCGCCGCGCGCCCGAACACCCGTATCCCGGCCCGCTCCAGGACGGGATCGCCGCATCCGAATGGGCGGCCGCCGCCCATCCCGGGCGTGACCACGTCGTCGGCGGCGACAGCGCAGGAGGAGCGCTGGCGCTGGCCATCGCGATGCACCACCGCGACCACGACGGAATCAGGTTCGCCGCGCAGTTGATGGTGTATCCACCGGCCGATCCGGACATGAAGTCGGATTCAATGCGCGCCTACGGAACGGGATACCTGGCGGAAGCCGATGATCTGCGCTGGTACTACGAGCAGTACGTGCCGGATCCAAGGCACCTCGCCGACCCGGCGATCGATCTGCTCAACGCCGACCATCGCGGGCTGGCGCCGACGGTGATCGGCACCGCCGAATTCGACGCGCTGCATGACGAGGGCGTCGAACTGGCGGCCCGTTTGACCGCCGCCGGCGTTTCTGTGCATCACGTTCCGGCGCCGGGTCTGGTGCACGGATATCTCCTCATGGCCGACGTCGTGCCGGCGGCCGCGGAGGCGACGTCCGAAGTGCTCGCGGCAGTGGAGCGGACGCTGACCTCGGCGCCGATGGCGCACGAGGACCTGTCCGGGTCCTCTCGCTGAGGCACCGCCTACGTCATGGGCGGCGGCACGGCCCACGGCACGGCTCCGTGCCCACGGGGGGCCGGGGGCAGGGGCCCCGTCGTTCGATTCGTTCCCGCGCCGATCCGCGTCAGCTCTCGCCCACCAGATCGAGGTCTTCGCGGGTCGTCTTCGGCGCGAGCACCGGGACGGGCCAGCGACGGTTGAGGGGCTCCGAGACATCCCGCCACCAGGGATGCGTGGGAACGTCGCCCGCGGGCTCGAACGGCAGGCCGGGGACGGGCAGGGCGACCGTCTGGCCGACGGCCTTCGCGGCGGCCAGCGTCCACTCGCCGGGCTCCGCCCACGGGTGGAGCGACAGGTTGAACGAACCCCAGTGGATCGGGAGCAGGACCCCGCCCGCCTCGCCTCCTTGCAGGTCGAGGTGGGTCTGGACGCCCTGAGCGGGATTCATGTGAATGTCCGGCCAGCCGCCCGGCAGCGGCTCGGTGTCCGGGTTGTCATCGGGCCAGAAGTCCGAGTACGCGCCGATCTGGATCATCGTCGCGTCGAACGGGCCGTGATCGGCGCCGATGTCCTTGAAGCCCTCGAAGTAGCCGGTGTCGCCGCTGTGGTAGATCCGGTGCTCCTCACCGGCGACGACCCAGGAGGCCCACAGGGTGTGCTGGGTGTTGCGCAGGCCGCGGCCGCAGAAGTGGCGGGCCGGGGTGGCGGTCAGGGTGAGGCCGCCGACCTTCGTCGCCTCGTGCCAGTCCAGCTCGCGCAGCCGGTCGGCGGAGACGCCCCAGTGTTCGAGGTGGGCGCCCACGCCGAGCGGCACGGCGAACAGGGTGTCCGTGTCGGCCAGCGCCTTGATCGTGGGCATGTCCAGGTGGTCGTAGTGGTCGTGCGAGATGACGATGACATCCACCGGGCCCAGCGCGGCCAGCGGGAGCGGCACCGGGTGCAGCCGCTTGGGTCCCGCGAAGGGAAACGGGGAGCAGCGCATGCCCCAGACCGGGTCGAACAGGACGCGCTGCCCGTCGATCTCCGCGAGCACCCCGGCATGCCCCACCCACGTCAGGCGCAGGCCCGTGGCAGGCGGCGCGGCGAGGTCCGCGAGGGTGGTGGCGTGCACCGGGATCCTCCCCGTGGGCGCACGGCGGGAACGCTTCTCCTTGTCCAGGAAGTTCTTGGCAAAGTCGATCATCCCGCCGCCCGAGGGGCGGATCCGCGCCGGGCCGCCGGGGTTCTGGAACACCCCGTCCTTGAAGTGGGGCGACCTGCGGATGCGCGCCATGCGCTCACCGCTTGGGTCCGCGCCGAAGGCCTCGGGCTGCGGAGCACGGAGCCCGAAGCTCATGGAACGGAAACCGGGCACGGTACCTCCAGGTGGAGTCGCTGAGGCATTCCATTATGGACGCCCCCTCCGACAACACGGGTTCGTCCTGGTCCCCCTTGGCCCGCGAGCCCGCTTTGACACGGCGCGGCCGACCTTTCGATACTGACCCACTGTTCAGTACCAGTCGTTTCCCGAACACCGCTTCCGCCGGTCGAGGAGCCCGTATGACCACCCCCTTCCTGTCGCTCACCTGGACCGACCACGTCACCGGCCGCCAGGGCTTCCTGGTGGTCGACCGGCTCGTGCGCGGTGTGTGCAGCGGCGGACTGCGGATGCGGCCGGGCTGCACCCTTCAGGAGGTGGCCGGGCTCGCCCACGGCATGAGCCTCAAGGAGGCCCTGCACTACGACCCCGAGGCCCGCTACGTCCCGCTGGGCGGCGCCAAGGGAGGCATCGACTGCGACCCCCGGGATCCCGAGGCGTACGGGCTGCTGGTGCGGTACCTGCGCGCGGTGCGGCCGTACGTGGAGAGCTGCTGGACCACCGGCGAGGATCTGGGCCTGACCCAGGACCTGGTGGACCGGGCCGCGGCCGAAGCGGGTCTCGTCTCGTCCGTGCAGGCGGTCTACCCGCTCCTCGACGACGAGGCGGCCGCCCGCGCGCGGCTCGCGGCCGCCTTCGCCGTCGAGGTGGACGGCATCGGCCTGGACGAGCTGGTCGGCGGTCTGGGGGTCGCCGAGTCCGTGCTGACCGCTCTGGATCGGGCCGGGGAGGCGTACGCCGGAACGCGGGTCGCCGTGCAGGGGCTGGGCACGATGGGCGGGGCCACGGCGCGGTTCCTCACGCGCGCGGGGCTGACGGTCGTGGCCGTCGCCGACGTCAAGGGCACGATCGCCAACCCGGCCGGTCTGCACGTGGAGGCGCTGCTGGCCGCGCGGGACGCGCACGGCGCCGTGGACCGTGCCGTACTGCGCCCCGGGGACCGTGAGCTGCCGGGCGACGCCTGGCTGTCGGTGGACGCGGAGGTGCTCGTGCCGGCCGCCGTGTCGTACGCGATCGGGGTCGAGGAGCAGGAGCTCATCGGCGCGCGGTGGATCGCCGAAGCGGCCAACATGCCCGTCCTCCCCGAGGCGGAGAAGCTGCTGCACGCGCGCGGGGTGAGCGTGCTGCCCGACGTCGTCGTCAACTCAGGGACGAACGCCTGGTGGTGGTGGACGCTGTTCGGCGACATCGGCGCGGACGCCGAGGAGGCCTTCGCGTACACGCGCCGTTCGATGCGCGCCCTGGTGGAGCTGGTGCTGGCCCGCGCGGAGGCCGACGGGACGACGCCCCGAGCCGCCGCGCACACGATCGCCGCCCGGCGGCTGCCGGTGATCGCGGAACGGTTCGGCCACCACCGGCCGGCGCCGAACGCGCCCGCACCGGCGAGGTGCGCGCCTACGGATTAGGGTGACGGCGTGGCGAGGGTCCGGTTGAGTGTGGCCGAGCGGCGGGAGGAACTGCTGCGGGCCGCCATCGAACAGATCGAGGCGCGGGGCGTGGCGGCGGTCAGGATCGCCGACGTCGCCGCGGCCCTCGGGGTGAGCAACGCGCTGGTGCTCTACCACTTCTCGACGAAGGAGAAGCTGGTCGCCGACGCGTTCGCCTACGCGGCCGAGGACGATCTGGCGCGGCTGCGCAAGCTGGTGGGCCGCCGCACCACGGCGCTGCGCCGGCTGCGGTCGGCCGTGCGCTGGTACGCGCCCACGGGGCAGGCCAAGGGCTGGCGGCTGTGGATCGAGGGCTGGGCGGTGTCGCTGCGCGAGCCCGCGCTGCGGGAGGTCGCCCGGGACCTGGACAAGGAGTGGAAGGCCGCGCTCGCCGAGGTGATCGCGGAGGGCGTGGCAGCGGGCGAGTTCCGCTGCCCGGACCCGGCGGGCACGGCGCTGCGACTGACGGCCCTGCTGGACGGGCTGGCCGTACAGCTGACGTCGTACGCGGGCGCGGTGTCCCGGACCCGCGCACAGGAATGGGTCGACGAGGCCTTGACCCGGGAACTCGGCCTGCCCCCAGAAACGTTGAGCACCCAGAACCCCTGAGCCCCTCCCGGTACCGGCCCGTCGGCTCCCGCACAGCAACGCCCCCGACCCCAGCAGTCGCGCCGCGGCGACTGGCCACCTAGCTAGGACCTGTCCGGCCGATCAAGTCGCAGGGAAGCGGCGGTGCCTGTTCAGTGGCGGGGAGCGGGGGGATGTCCCCCCGCTCGAGCGCTCAGGTCCTAGCCCCCGACGCAACCGCATCCGCCCACCACACCACGCGCTCCCACCCGACAGGGCAGACCTCCGGCACAGTCCGCGAGAGGCACGGCTCAACGCCGGCCGACGGTCTGACCCACCGAGCCGACCCGCTCGGCCCAACTCGTTCACCGCGGTCACCGTCACCCGGATGTCACCCGGCGCGCCGGGCAGGGCGTCGATGCCGACGGCACGAGGCATGGCGAGCGGGACCGACCAGGCGGCACCGGTCCCGGCGGGTCGCTTCGCAGGAAGCCGAGGCCCACAGTGCCCCTCATCGGCGGCGGCCGGTGGCCTGATCCGCCGGACCGGGCCGGCTCAGTCCAGTTCGTACACCGCCGTCACCGTCGCCGTCGCACGGATCTCGCCGGGGGCTACCGGCACGGCGCTGATGCCGGGGGTGTCGGCGGAGGAGGGGACGGGGTGCGGGGAGGTGGAGGCGTCCTCGCTGAATGAGACGAGGCGGCCGAGCCGGCGGCCGCTGAGGCGGGCGTACTGCTCGGCCTTGGCGTGGGCGTCGTCGTGCGCGGCCTCGCGGGCGCGGGCCCGCAGCGGGGCGGGGTCGGAGAGGTCGAAGGCCACGGAGTTGATGCGGGCCGCGTCACCGGCGGCGTCGGTGATGGCCTGTAGGACCACGCCGGTCCTCGCCACCTGGCGCACCTTCACCGAGAAGGACTGCGCGGCCTGGTAGCCCTTCAGGCGAGCGGTGTTGCCCGTGTAGTCGTAGACGGGGTTGAGGGAGACGCTCTGCGTGCGGATGTCCCGGTCGGCGACGCCCTGGGCGCGGACGGCGGACAGCAGCGCGGCGGCCGCCTTGTCCTGTGTGTCCAGCGCCGCCTGCGAGGTCTTGGCGGAGGCCTCGACGCCGGCGCCGACGACCGCGAGGTCGGGCGCCGCGCTCGCGCTGCCCTCCCCGCTCACCGTGACGGTGGCGGGGCTGGCCGGTGCGAGCCGGACGGCCGGTGCGAGCCGGACGGCCGAGGCGGCGGTGGGCGCGGCGAGTACCGGGATGCCCAGGGCGAGCAGGGAGACGAGAGCCGCGGCGAGGGGCGTACGGGGAAGGGGCATGCGGGACCGGTCCTTGGAGGTGTCGGGCGGGGGCAGGTACGGGTGCGGTCATCCCAGCACCCGTATCTGCCGCCGCCCGCGCACCACTCCCGTGCGCTCACCTCACTGGTGGAGCCGGCCCCCGGTGGGCGCCCGCTCAGGCCCCCTCGGGCCCACTCAGGCCACGGCCGCGATCCGCATCCTGATGTCGTCCGGCGACAGCGTGCCCTTGGCGGTCACGTGGTCGCCGGAGGACTCCCCGCGCAACCGGCGCCCGATCCACGGCACCAGATACTCGCGCGCCCAGTGGACGTCGTCGCGCCGCACGTCGAGGGTGCCGCGCGGCGGGAGCGGCGGCCAGGCCTGTTCCGGGTCGGCCGGTACCTGGAGGCCGAGGGCCTGCCCCGCGCGCAGCGCCACGCGCGTGTGCCCCTCCGGGGAGAGGTGGAGCCGGTCGCCGTCCCAGGCCCTGCGGTCCTGCACGGACTTCAGGGACCACAGGTCGAGCACCGGGCAGCCGTACCGGTCGGCGACGGCACGGACATGCCCGTTGTAGGTGGCGATCTTGCCGCGCAGGTGCTTGAGCAAAGGAACGCCACGGGTGTCGAAGCCGGTGGTCACCATGACCGTGCCGGCTGCGGCGGTCAGGGACGCGATCGCGCGCTCGAAGCGCTCTGCGACCTCGTCCGGGTCGGTGCCGGGACGAAGGATGTCGTTGCCGCCCGCACAGAAGGAGACCAGGTCCGGGGCGAGCCGCACCGCCCTGGGGAGTTGGTCCTCCACGATCTGGTCGAGCAGCTTTCCGCGGACCGCGAGGTTGGTGTAGTTGAAATCGCCTTCGGGCCGCAGGTCCGCGAGAAGCACCGCGAACCGGTCGGCCCAGCCGACGAACGCCCCGTCGGGGCCGGGGTCGCCGACGCCCTCGGTGAAGCTGTCCCCCACCGCCACGTACGACCCGATCACTGATCTGTTGTCATTCTTCGAATCGTCTGCCACAGCAGTTCATGATTCACCTTCGAATGTGACTTACGCGACCGTAGGAAGGGGTTGACGGTCGGTGAGATAAGCCACTGCTAAAGAGTTGGCCAATCAGGGAATAAGGGACCACACCCGGAAGTCGTTGATGCGGAAGTGGCTCCAGGTGGTCCGGAACGCGAAGTGCCCTGCGGTGTACGGCTCCAGGTCGGTGTAGTCGAAGACGAGCCGTCCGTTGTTCCACCAGCGCACGGCCGAGCCGTCGGAGACGATGCGCACATGGTTCGGCTCGTTCGCCACGAGCAGCGGCTCGGCGTAGTCGTAGATCAGCGGGCGCACCCCGGCCTCGCCGACGTAGCGGCGCAGCCGGGTGGTGGTGTTGGTGTTGGCGCCGTAACCGGCGTAGTACGTCTTGAGGTAGTCGTACTCGGCCAGGGCGCCGCCGCGCGGGGTGGCGAAGAGGTCGTCCGGGGAACGGACGTCGACGGCGTTCCAGAAGTTGTTGAGGTCGGACACGCGGTCGTTGACCCCGCCCGCGGAGACGGGCGTGGCGACGTATTCGAGGACGTACGGTCCTTCGAGCGGCCGCCTGAACCAGATCGTGGCCCCGGCGGGTACATCGACCTCCAGGGCGCCGCGGGAGGCGGTGACGGTTCCGCCCTTCTCCAGTTCCACGGCCCACTTGCGCAGACCGTGGCGGAAGTCGTCGTGGGCGATCAGCCGGCGGTGACGGGGTGTGGCGCTCGCGGCGCCCGCGGGGGCGAGGGCGGCCAGGGCGGCGCCGGCGGCGAGGGCTCCGAATGCTCTGCGCGTGGTCGACACGGGAAGCGGCTCCTTCAGTGGGCGGGGTGGGTGAGGGACGGCCTGGGCACCCGGCGGGTCTCGGCGCCGGGGTGGTGGTCGGGGTACGTGGACTGCGGGTAGCCGCACCCGGCCCGCGCGGTACGCGGGGTTCTGGGCGAGCGTGCGCAGGCGGGCGACGGTGACGGCGGCGGCTCTTCGGCGGCGGGTGGCGTTCACTGGCGACCCTGCGCGGGGTTTCCGATGAGGGCGACGAGGCGGTCGGCCGCCTTGCGGTGACCTTGGGCACTCGGGTGGACGGCACCGTGGAAGTCGCCGTCTGCCGCCGAGAGCCAGCCGGTCGTGTCGACGAACTCCGTGCGGGAATCGGCGAGTTCGGCGACCACCGCGGCGATGTCGGCGGCGTGCGACCCGTCGAAGGGACGCAGGGCGAGGATGCGGGGGTGCGGGGCGGCCGACCGAAGACGCTCCAGGTAGGCGTGGTAGGCGGCACGGAGCTCGGTCGAGCCGTAGGCGGCGTCGTTGGTGCCCTGGTTGACGACGATCACGTCGGCGTCGCGGTCCGGGCGCGCCGGGGAGCCCGCGAAGTTCCAGCCGGACGCGTCACCGGCGGTCGGCACTCCCCCGTTGCCGGTCTGGAGCACACCCTGCCGCCCGAACCCGACCTGGGTGAGCGAGGCGTGCAGGGCGTCGGCGACGAGGGTCGGGTACGCGGCCGTCCCGTCGGCGCAGTCGGAGGTGTTGACCTCACAGAGCGCCATCACACCCTGGGTGATCGAGTCGCCGTAGAACGCCAACTCACGTGCTCTGACGGGAGGTTGACCGAGGAGACGGCCCTTGAGTCCGGTCAGGACGACTCCGGTCTCCAGCGGGGGCGTCCACCGGCCGGCCCGCGAGTGGACGTCTTTCACGGACAGCTGCACCGTGTGCGGGCCCCGCCCGGTCGCCGTGATCGCGAGATCGGCGCGGTCGACGGCGTGCAGCTTTTTCGGGCCTCCGTCGACCGACACGTACGCCTGTGCGGGCACGGTGACCGACGAGACGTCGAACAGGGCGTGGACGGCGCCGCCCGCGAACCGGAACCGCAGCCGGGAACCGGAGTTGACGGTGATCGCGGCCTCGGCGGTACAGCCCCAGTGCCCCTCGTAGACGAGTCGCCGGTCGCCGGGACGGACGAGGTCCGTGCCGCCGGACGCGGCCGAGGCGGACGGTGCGACGCCGGCCAGGAGCGCCACGGCCGCCGCAGTGCTCAGGAACCGGTTGATGACGGTGCGTCGGTCGGCGCCGGACACGGGACCTCCGAAGAACGGCAGAAAGCGCTTGCTCCCTGACGGGGATCACTGTGGCCCCACCCTGACCCGCCTGTCGAGGGGACGAAAGGGGCTGCCACCCGACCGCAACGAAACGATCACGAACACGCAAGGCCCGTCGGCGGGACCGGCATGCGGGAACACCGAAGGCCGGACCCGGGGATCGGGGTCCGGCCTTCGGCTGCGTGTCAGGCGTGTCAGGCGTGTGGCGCGCCAAGCGTGGTCAGGCGCGGTCAGGCGGGTGGCGTGCGGTCGTCGGCGGGGTCAGCCGACGGCGACACCGTGCGAGCGGAGGTAGGCGACCGGGTCCACGTCCGAGCCGTAGTCCGGCGTGGTACGGATCTCGAAGTGCAGGTGCGGGCCGGTCACGTTGCCGGTCGCACCGGACAGGCCGATCTGCTGGCCCTCGGTCACGGTCTGGCCGGCCGAGACGGAGAGCTGCGAGAGGTGAGCGTACTGGGCGTAGTAGCCGTCGGCGAGCTTGATGACGACCTGGTTGCCGTACGCGCCGCCCCAGCCCGCGGAGACGACGGTGCCCGCGCCCACGGCCTTGAGGGAGGTGCCGGTCGGGACGACGAAGTCGACGCCGGTGTGGTAGCCGCTGGACCACATGCTGCCGGCCACGTGGTAACCGGTTCCGATGGTCGCGCCGGCCACCGGCAGGGTGTAACCGCTGGAGGTGCTGGTGGTCTTCTCGGCGGCCTGGGTGGGCGACTTCGTCGAGGCGGACGAAGAGGACGAACCCGACGACGACTTGGTGCCGCCGGTCGTGGCCTTCTTGCCGATCGAGAGCTTCAGGCCGGGGTGGATCAGCGACGGGTCGCCGCCGATGGCCGCACGGTTGTCCTGGTACAGCTTCTGCCAGCCGCCGCTGACGTTCTGCTCGTCGGCGATCTTCGAGAGGTAGTCGCCGGACCGCACGGTGTAGGTCCGGGTGCCCGTGGCGGCGGCCTTCTTCTGCGCCACCGGAACGGATTGCACGGCCTTTTCCGAAACAGACTGCGCGACCGTCTGCGCGACGGACTGGGAGGCCGATTGCACGGGGGCGGCGTGGGCGCCGGTGGCGCCTATGAGCGGAAGGGCGAGCGCGGCGCCGCCGGTTCCGACGACGGCGATGGAACGGGTGAAGCGCTGGGACTTGGGACGGCGGTGCTTACCCTTCGCGGGCATGACGAATTCCTCTCCGGCGCCTGCGAGGTGAGCTGTCGGGTGCGGACTGGAGATGTCCGGCCGCGCCGAGGCGCGGCTTTACCCCAAGCCTGTTCCGGGACCGGAACAGGCGGTTCTGCCTGTGGGTCCCCCGCTCCTGCCGGGTACGGGTGAGTGTGCGGACACCGGGCGGCGGCAGGATTAGGCGTCCGTCCGGATTGGTGTGGAACGTAAGCGACCAGGACGCACAGGGACAAGCAGAGGTTGCACGGACAACGCATTTCTCTTGATCCGCTGTGCGAATTCCCGGTCACGCTCCGTCAATCAATAGGCCCGCTTTTCGTCAAACCCCCTTGAAAGGCATGCAAATTACGTGAGCATGACGCGCGACGTACGGTCACGAATATGACGCTGCTCACGTGAGACTTCCCCAGGTTTCCTTACTCCGCAGCGAGTTGGAATTAAGGCCCCAATTCGGACATAACCCTCAGATGCGGCGCAGTCGGATAACCGTCGCATCAAGGTCGCCCCGCAGTCCGGTCCGCAGCCCACGGTGCAGCAGCACGGCCCCTCGGTGCACTTCGCCCGTTTCGCGGCATTCGTAAGGCGCTGTCGGGTCGAGCCCGCGCAGTCGAAGCGCCGGAACGGGCTCGCCGAACCGCTGCGCCTGAAGCCAGGCGAGGACGACCGCCTCGTCGCCACGCACGTACTGGACGGCGCTCAGGCCGCCGGCCGGCGGCCGCAGCCGGTAGAGGTCGCCGTGCTGCACAAGAGGCCGGATGTCCTTGTAGAGGTTCACCCACTCCCGCGCCTCGGCCAGCTCCTCCTCGCTCCATTCGGAGAGGTCCCCGCCGACGCCGAGCACCCCGGCCATGGCGCTGACGAACCGGAAGCGCAGCGAGCTGACCCGGCCGTTGAGCTGGGCATTCGGGCTGTCCGTGACCCAGGCGGCCATGACCCGGGCGGGGTGGATCTGACTGAAGCCGTGCTGGATGTCGAGCCGGTCGAGGGGGTCGGTGTTGTCGGAGGTCCACACCTGGTCGGTGCGGCTCATGATCCCGAGGTCGATGCGTCCGCCGCCGCCCGAGCAGGACTCGAAGGCGACGCCCGGGTGGGCGGCCCGCAACCGGTCCAGCAGGCCGTAGAGGGCCCGCACATGGTCCACCCAGAGGCGCTGCGGGTAGGGATCGTCCGGCCAACCGGCGTCGGTGAAGCAGCGGTTGAAGTCCCACTTCACGTAGTCGACGGGGGCGCTGGACAGGAGGGCGTCGAGCTGTTCCCAGAGGTACTCCTGGACGTCCTCGCGCGCGAGGTTCAGTACTAGCTGATTGCGGAACTCCGTCCGCTTTCGTCCCGTTTGGAACTGCACCCAGTCGGGGTGCGCCCGGTACAGCTCGCTGTCGGGGTTGACCATCTCGGGCTCGACCCAGATGCCGAACTGCATACCGAGGGCGTGCACATAGTCGGCGAGCGGCTTGAGCCCCTTCGGGAAGCGGTCGGGGTTGGGCCGCCAGTCACCGAGCCCGGCGTGGTCGCCGGTGCGCGCCCCGAACCAGCCGTCGTCGACGACGAACAGCTCGACGCCGATCGCCGCGGCGCGCCGGGCGAGGGTCGCCTGCTGCTCCTCGGAGATGTCGAAGTAGGTGGCCTCCCAGGAGTTGAAGAGCACCGGCCGGTCCCCTTCGGCGTCCGGGATCACGTGCGCCCGCTGGTAGGCGTGCCAGGTGCGGCTCGCGCCGCCGAACCCGGCGTCGCTCCACAGACCGGCGAAGACGGGCGTGGTGAAGGACTCCCCTGTCGCGAGGCACAGCAGGCCCGAGTCGTCGTAGCCAGCGCCGCCGGTGATCTGCACGCGGGCGTCGGGGAGCTGGGCGACGGCGATCCGCCAGGAGCCCGACCAGCCGAGGGCGCAGCCGTAGACCTCGCCGCGTTCCTCGGTCGCGTCGGTGTCCAGGGCCACCCAGGGCAGATGCTGGTGCCCCGTGTGGCCGCGGCGGCTGCCGATGACCTTCTCACCGTAGGTGAGGGGGGAGACGGTGAGCCGGGACTCCGCGGCCCAGCGGCCGTGCAGCTGCGACAGCCGCCAGCCCTCGCGCTCGGGCAGGGTCCAGACAGCGGAGTCGGCGCGCAGCAGCTCCAGCGGCCGCTCGCCCTCGTTGCGCAGGGTCGTCCAGCGCTCGACGACATCTCCTCGCATCCGGTAGTGCAGGGTGACGGCGAGCCCGCCGTCCCGGAAGCGCAGCCGCAGCCCGTCGCCGTCGGCCTCGTACGCCTCGAAGGTCCACTCGGTGCCGCGCCGCTCGTCGGTGCGCACGGACAGGGCGGGCCGGACGAAGCGGGGGCCGCCCTCGACCGGGTACTCCTCGCGGCCGTCGAGCGGGCCCTCGAAGGACGCCCCGCGCTCCGACGGCGGCAGCGCGGCGAGTGCCTCGGCGTCCGCGAGCGCGATGCCCGGGCCCCAGTGCAGGTGGATCAGCTCGTCGGCCTCGGTGAGGTGGAGGGCGTAGCTGCTCGTGGGCCCCGAAAGGAGCCAGGTACGGCCGTTGTCGGCGATCTCGGGCATCAAACCCCCACTAATTCGAACAGGTGCGATCAAGCACCAACATCATCGAATGCGGTCGGCCCACCCGGCAACTTCGCCCGGGCAATCCTGTGGACAACTCCTCACCTGGGCGGACGTCCGGTTCACCGGCCTGTGGACAACCCGTTGCCCCGGGAACCCATGTCGTATGGTCAGGTGTCCCGTCGGCCACCCCGAGCCGCGCCGACGGTGACCGACAGGGAGGGAGCCCCAGTGACGCAGCAGATCCCGTCGACCGAGCCCGAGCTGGCCGGCGTGCGCAACTTCCGGGACGTGGGCGGCCTGCCGGCCGTCGACGGCCGACGGGTGCGCCACGGCGTGCTGTTCCGCAGCGGCCACCTCGCGCACGCCACCGACGAGGACGCCGCGTTCCTGTCCGGCCTGGGCCTGCACACGATCTTCGACTTCCGCAACGCGGCGGACCAGAAGCTGGAGGGCCCGGACGTCGACCTGCCGGGCGTGCTCAATGTGAACCTGCCGCTGTCGGACCCGGCGGACGGCTCCGAGTTCTGGAAGATGGTGCGCGACGGCCACATCGACCAGCTGCGCGAGATACTCGGCGAAGGCAAGGCCGCGGGCCGGATGATCGCCTCCTACCGCACGATCGTCAAGGAGCGGACGGCGGAGCACTCACGGGTGCTGCACTCGCTCGCCGAGGACAGCGTCCCGGCCCTGATGCACTGCGCGGCGGGCAAGGACCGCGCGGGTCTGTCCATCGCGGTGACGCTGCTCGCCCTGGGCGTGGAGCGCGAGGCGATCCTCGCCGACTACCTGGAGTCCAACGCCAAGCACCGCCGCTACAAGGTGCGCCGCAGCGCCACCTCCGCCGAGGCCTACTCCCCCGAGGTCATGGAGCTGCTCAGCCCCCTGTTCGACGCCCGCGTGGAGTACCTCACGGCGGCGTTCGAGACCATCGAGGAGACCTGGGGCAGCGTCGACGCCTATCTGGAGCAGGGCCTCGGTCTCTCCCCCGAGACACGCGAGCGGCTGCGCGAGCGGCTCCTCGACTGACAGCCGCTCCGGCACCGACCCCGCAGGGCCCTACTGACTGGCCCCCACCTCGAACAGCAGCCAGAGGAAGCCGGCGAAAAGGTGCCCCACGGCGATGTAGATGATCAGCCGGATCCACAGGGTGCGGGGGAACTTCTCCTCGAAGTCGCTCATGGCGTCTCTCCGGTCTCGGAAGGGGTCGGGCCCAGGCACAGCGTGGCCGTGGGGCTCTGCAGCAGGGTGTGGACGAAGAGGAGCTCGACCCCGTCGGCGTCCTGCGCGGCGATGCGGTGCGGGGTCAGCGAGTCGAAGTGCGCGCTGTCACCGGGCCCGAGCAGGTCCGTGGTGTCTCCGAGGCGCAGCCGCAGCCGGCCCCGCAGGACATGCAGCCACTCCTCCCCGGGGTGCACCCGCACGATGTCACCCTGGGAGCCGTACGGGACATGGACGCGCAGGGCCTGCATCCCGCGCCCGGAGGCGCCGGCCTGCCAGTACGTCCAGCCGCCCGCGCGGGTGGGCTCCATGCCGGCGGCGCGCACGACGGCGTCCCGGTCGGCGACCGTCTCGCCGAGCAGTTCCGAGACCGTCGTACCGTAGATGCGGGCGAGCGCGAGCAGCATCGGCAGCGAGGGCTGGCGCTGGCCGGTCTCCAGGCGGGAGAGGTGCCCCGGCGACAGCCCGGCGGCCCGGGCCGCGGCCTCCAGGGTGAGGGCGGCCCGGCGGCGCAGGGCGCGTAGCTGGGGGGCGACGACGGGAAGAGCCTCGACGTGTTCCGCCGAAGGCTCGGACTCGGGCGAGCTCATGCCTCCATTTCACGCCCGGCTTGCCTCTGGGGCAAATTTCTTGCCCCAGAGGCAAAACGGCCGCCGCCGGGAACGGTTCAGCGGTTGGCCACCGCCTGCTTCACCAGGGTCTTGCTGAAGTCCCACATCAGACCGCCGCCGCTGTGCGCGTCGTCCATCACGGCGGTGAAGGCGTCGACGAACCGATCCACCTCCCGCTCGCCGACGATCAACGGCGGGATCAGCTTGATCACCTCCAGGTGGTCGCCGGAGACCTGGGTGAGGATCCGGTGCCGCTGCAACAGCGGGACGACCACCATCTGCGCGAACAGTCCCTTGCGGGCCGCCTGGAGCATGGTCCAGCGGCTGCGCAGCTTCAGCGACCTGGGCTTGCCGAACTCGATGCCGATCATCAGGCCCCGGCCGCGGACGTCGGCCAGCAGCTCGTACTTGTCGACCAGGGCGGCGAGCCGGGACCGCAGGGAATCGCCCGTCGCGCGGGCGTTCGCGACGATCTGTTCGTTCTCCAGGACGGACAGCACCGCGAGCCCGGCCGCCATGGCCTGCGCGTTGGAGCCGAAGCTCGCCGAGTGCACCAGCACCCGGTCCATCGACGAGTAGACCTTCTTGAAGATCCAGTCCTTGCCGAGGGTGGCGCCCACCGGCACATACCCGCCGGACAGCGCCTTGGCCACGCACACCAGGTCCGGCTCCACGCCCTCCTCGTGCTGGTGGGCGTAGAAGTCGCCGGTCCGGCCGAGGCCGGTCTGCACCTCGTCGGCGATGAGCAGCGCCTTGTGCTTGTGCAGCAGCTCCTGGGCGGCCCGGAGATAGCCGGGCGGCGTCTCGTGCACCCCCTTGCCCTGGATCGGTTCGACGATCAGGGCGGCGACGTCGCCCTTGTGCAACTCCCGTGCCAGCGCGTCGAGATCGCCGAGCGGGACGGCCGTGTCGGGCAGCAGGGGCGCGAACCCGTCCCGGAAGCCGTCCTCGCCGTTCACCGACAGCGAGCCCGTGGTGAGTCCGTGGAAGGCATGGTCGCAGTACAGGACCCTCGGTCTGCCGGTCGCGTACCGGGCGAACTTCAGCGCGGTCTCCACCGCCTCGGTGCCGCTGTTGCCGAAGAACACCCGGTCCAGGTGCGGGCTGTGTGCGAGGAGCTTCTCGGCCAGCAGTCCGGGCAGCGGCTGGCAGTCGAAGCGGGTGAGGTCGGCGAGCTGGGCGTCCAGGACGTCGTGCAGGGCCTTGCGGACGACGGGGTGGTGGCGGCCCAGGCCCATCACGCCGAACCCGGCGAGCATGTCCAGGTAGTCGTTCCCGTCCGCGTCCCAGAAGTACGCGCCCTCGCCGCGCTCGTAGACCTTGTCGAAGCCGATGGTGTGCAGCATGCGCGGCAGTTGGTGGTTGAGGTACCTGCCGTGCAGCTCGTAGCGCTCGGCTCCGCGCTCGGCCAGGAGGGCGCCGAGGTCGAACTCGGTGGTCATTCAGCTTTCTCCTTGACTGCGCCGGCGAGCGGACCGTCGGCGGACCTGACGTCCCGGACGGCCAGGCTCGCGCCGATCCGGCCGGCGACCTCGACGGGGGTGAGGCCGATGTCGGCGAGCACCTCACCTCGCTTGGCGTGCGCGAGGAACTGGTCGGGGATCCCGAAACGCCGTACGGGCACGTCGACTTCGGCGTCCCCGAGGGTCAGCGCGACGGCCGAACCGACGCCGGCGGCACGGCTGTTGTCCTCGACGACGGCCACCAGGCGGTGTTCGGCGGCGAGGCCGGGCAGCGCCGGGTCGACGGGTTTGACCCAACGCGGGTCGACGACGGTGCAGTTGACGCCCCGGGCCGCCAACAGCTCGGCGGCCTGCAGGCACACCGGCGCCATGACGCCGACGGCCACGAGGAGCACCTCCGGGCGTTCGCCCCGGTGCAACACGTCCATGCCGCCCACCCGGCCGACCGCGGGGATCTCGGGCCCGACCGACTCCTTCGGGAAGCGGACCAGCGTCGGCGCGTCGTCCACCGCGACCGCCTCCCGCAACTGCGCGCGCAGTTGCTCGGCGTCGCGCGGGGCCGCGATGCGCAGTCCCGGGACGACCTGGAGCACGGACATGTCCCACATGCCGTTGTGGGAGGCGCCGTCGACGCCGGTGACCCCGGCCCGGTCCAGCACGAACGTCACCCCGCAGCGGTGCAGTGCCACGTCCATCAGCAGCTGGTCGAAGGCCCGGTTGAGGAACGTGGCGTAGACGGCGACAACCGGGTGCAGGCCCCCGGTCGCCAGACCGGCCGCGCTCACGGCCGCGTGCTGCTCGGCTATGCCGACGTCCCACACCCGCTCCGGGAAGCGTTCGGCGAACCGGCCGAGCCCCACCGGGTGCAGCATGGCCGCCGTGATCGCCACGACGTCGTCCCGTTCCTCGCCGATCGCCAGGATCTCGTCGCCGAACACGGACGTCCAGGACGGCCCGCTGGAGGGGCTGAGCGGTGCGCAGGTCAGCGGGTCCATCACGCCGACGGTGTGGAAGTGGTCCTCCTCGTGCGCCAGCGCGGGCTCATAGCCCCGCCCCTTCTCGGTGAGGCAGTGCACCAGCACCGGCCCGTGGAAGCGCTTGGCCCGGCGCAGCGCGGACTCGACGGCCTTGATGTCGTGCCCGTCGATCGGGCCGACGTACTTCAGGCCGAGGTCCTCGAACATGCCCTGGGGCGCGAAGGCGTCCTTGAAGCCCTTCTTCGCGCCGTGCAGCGACTCGTAGACCGTGTGACCGACCACCGGGGTGCGCAGCAGGACGTCCTTCCCCCAGGCCAGCATCTTCTCGTAGCCGTCGGTCGTGCGCAGGGTCGCCAGATGGTTGGCGAGCCCGCCGATGGTCGGCGCGTAGGAACGTTCGTTGTCGTTGACGACGATGATCAGCGGCCGGTCCTTGGCGGCGGCGATGTTGTTCAGCGCCTCCCAGGCCATGCCGCCGGTGAGCGCGCCGTCGCCGATGACCGCGACGACATGCCCCTTCTCGCCCTGCACCTGACGGGCCTTGGCCAGCCCGTCGGCCCAGCCGAGCGCGGTCGAGGCGTGAGAGTTCTCGATGACGTCGTGCTCGGACTCCTCACGGGAGGGATAGCCGGACAGGCCGCCCTTGCCGCGTAGCTTGGAGAAGTCCTGACGCCCTGTCAGAAGCTTGTGGACGTAGCTCTGGTGGCCGGTGTCCCACAGGATGCGGTCGACCGGCGACTCGAAGACCCGGTGCAGGGCGATGCTCAGCTCCACCACGCCCAGGTTGGGCCCGAGGTGTCCGCCGGTCCTGGCGACCGCGTGCACCAGGAACTCCCTTATCTCTTCGGACAGTTCACCGAGTTCCGCCTCGGACAGCGCCTTCAGGTCGCGTGGTTGCCGGATGTTCTCCAGGATCGTCACGTCGGGCCCCCTTCGGTCCGTGCTGTTCAACTCACGGTGACGGCCGGCTCCCCCGACACGCCGTCCTCTTCCATCTGCTCGGCGATCTTCATCGCCTCCTCGATGAGGGTCTGAACGATCTTCGACTCGGGCACGGTCTTGATGACCCGCCCCTTCACGAAGATCTGCCCCTTGCCGTTGCCGGAGGCGACGCCGAGGTCGGCCTCGCGGGCCTCGCCGGGGCCGTTGACCACACAGCCCATGACGGCGACGCGCAGCGGGACCTCCATGCCCGTGAGGCCCGCGGTGACCTCCTCGGCCAGCTTGTACACGTCGACCTGGGCGCGCCCGCAGGACGGGCAGGAGACGATCTCCAGCCGCCGCTGCCTGAGGTTCAGGGACTCCAGGATCTGGATGCCGACCTTGACCTCCTCGGCCGGCGGCGCGCTCAGCGACACCCGGATCGTGTCGCCGATGCCCTGCGACAGCAGCGCGCCGAAGGCCACCGCCGACTTGATCGTGCCCTGGAAGGCCGGGCCCGCCTCGGTGACGCCCAGGTGCAGCGGGTAGTCGCACTGGGCGGCGAGCTGCCGGTAGGCCTCGATCATCACGACCGGGTCGTTGTGCTTGACCGAGATCTTGATGTCGCGGAAGTCGTGCTCCTCGAAGAGGGACGCCTCCCACAGCGCCGACTCGACCAGGGCTTCCGGGGTGGCCTTGCCGTACTTCTGCAGCAGCCGTCGGTCCAGCGACCCGGCGTTGACCCCGATCCGGATCGGCGTGCCGTGGTCCCTCGCGGCCCGCGCGATCTCCCGCACCTTGTCGTCGAACTGCTTGATGTTGCCGGGATTGACGCGTACGGCCGCACAGCCCGCCTCGATCGCCGAGAACACGTACTTCGGCTGGAAGTGGATGTCCGCGATCACCGGGATCTGCGACTTGCGGGCGATGGTCGCGAGCGCGTCCGCGTCGTCCTGCGTGGGACAGGCGACGCGGACGATCTGACAGCCGGACGCGGTGAGTTCCGCGATCTGCTGCAGGGTGGCGCCGATGTCCGACGTACGCGTCGTCGTCATCGACTGCACCGACACCGGGGCCCCGCCCCCGACAGCCACCGGTCCGACCTGGATCCGCCGCGACTCGCGTCGCGCCGCCAGGGGCCGGACCGGCATCTCGGGGACGCCCAGGGAAACGGCGGTCACGGCCGTCAGTCCCGGTTTCCGTTGACGGTCTCGCGCATGGCACGCAGGGACTCCTTGAGGGAGCCCATGGTGGCGAGGACGGCGGTGGGCTCGTAGCCGCAGTGCGCCATGCAGTTGGCGCAGCGCGGATCCTTGCCGCGGCCGTACTTGTCCCAGTCGGTGTCCTCGATGAGTTCGCGGTACGTCGGCACGTACCCGTCGCTCATCAGGTAGCAGGGCCGCTGCCAGCCGAAGAGCGAGTAGTTCGGGATCGCCCACGCGGTGCACGGGAAGTCGACCTTGCCCTCCAGGAAGTCCAGGAAGAGCGGGGAGTGGTTGAGCCGCCAGCGACGGCGGTTGCCACCCGAGAAGGCCTTCTTGAACAGCTCGCGGGTCTGCTCCACACCCAGGAAGTGCTCCTGGTCGGGCGCCTTCTCGTAGGCGTAGGCGGGCGAGATCATCATCTCGTCGACCTTGAGGTCGTCGTTGAGGAAGTTGAGCACCTCGATGATGGTCTGCGGGGTGTCGGTGTTGAAGAAGGTCGAGTTGGTGGTGACCCGGAAGCCGCGCCGCTTGGCCTCCTTGATGGCCGCCACGGCCTCGTCGAAGACGCCCTCCTTCGCCACGGACTCGTCGTGCCGCTCGCGCAGCCCGTCGATGTGCACGGCGAAGGCGAAGTACGGGGAGGGCGTGAACTTGTCCATCTTCTTGCGCAGCAGCATGGCGTTGGTGCAGAGGAAGACGTACTTCCTCCTGGCCACCAACTGCCGCACGATCTCGTCGATCTGAGGGTGCATCAGGGGCTCGCCGCCCGCGATGGACACCATCGGCGCACCGGACTCCAGCACCGCGCCCACGGCCTGGGCGACCGGCATGCGCTGCTTGAGCACTCCCGCCGGATGCTGGATCTTGCCGCAGCCCTCGCACTTGAGGTTGCAGGCGAAGAGGGGCTCCAGTTCGACGATGAGCGGGAACTTGTCCCGCTTACGGAGCTTCTGTTCGGCCAGGTATGTAGCGACCTTGATGGACTGGCGCAGCGGCATGGCCATGTGGCTCACCTCCGGGGGAGCAGAACATTACGGTGCCATTCGAAAAAAGCAGGCAGGACTGAACGAAGAACACGGAAAGCTGATATTCCACCGCGCACCGTGCCGATTCGGACGAGTTCATGTTCTGGAGCGTCCACGACCACCCGGACGGCCGCAACCGGGCGCGGCTGGGCACGCACGGCGCTCAGAAGCGTCGCCGCCGACTCCATGTCGACCGCGATTGCGCCGGTGGCGAGCAGATCGCCCCGTTCGTGACCGCGCACGACGTGGTCGGAGCCGATGACGGGGCCGGTGTGGACGGTGCGCCCAGGCAGGGTGCGCACGAGCTCCTTGACGAGCAGTTCGGTGCCGACGCAGGGGACGCTGCCGCGCGGGTCGCGGGTCTCCTCCGCGACGACCAGGTCACCGGGGTGCATCCCGGGAGCGAGCCCGGCGCAGAAACCCGTGGCGAGCACCGCCGCCCCCTCGAGCACCGGGTCGGCCAGGACCCGGGTGACGGAACGCTCCGCCGCCTTCGGCCCCATGCCCGTCCGCAGGACGGTGACCGGCCCGTCGGCCCCGCTGCGGTCGCCCATGCGCAGCGCGAGGTGCTCGATGCCGAGCGCGCAGGCGATCAGCAGCGGGGCGGGGACGGGCTGTGCGCGCATTCAGCTCCCCTCGGCCTCGGCGGCGGCCGACCAGTCGCCGGGCTTCTTGCTGAACGGCTCGCCGTGCACGTACCGGCCGAGTGCGGTCAGCGGGAAGACCTGCCGGTAGAGGTGGTAGTTGATGGAGAAGTCCCACGGGAAGCCGGTTCCGGTGAAGTACGGCTCGTCCCAGGAGCCGTCCTCCCGCTGGGTCTGCGCCAGCCAGGCGATGCCCCGCTCGACGCTCTTGGCGTCCTTCTCGCCCGCGGCCAGCAGCGCCATCAGCGCCCACGCCGTCTGGGAGGCCGTCGAGGCGCCCCGGGCGCTGAAGCGGGTGGGGTCCTGGTAGGAGCGCAGGTCCTCGCCCCAGCCGCCGTCGTCGTTCTGCACCCGCTCCAGCCAGGCCACCGCCCGCCGGATCGCGAGGTGCCTGGTAGGCAGGCCCGCCGCGGTGAGGGCGGGCACCACGGACCCCGTCCCGTAGATGTAGTTGACGCCCCAGCGCCCGAACCACGAACCGTCCGGCTCCTGTTCGGCCAGCAGCCACTCGATGCCGCGCCGGGTGCGCGGATCGTGCGAGAGCCCCTCCACCGCCAGCATCTCGACGACGTGCGCGGTGACGTCCGCGGACGGCGGGTCGATGACCTCGCCGAAGTCGCAGAACGGCAGCCGGTTGGGGAACGGGCTGGTGTTGTCGACGTCGAAGGCGCCCCAAGCGCCGTTCCGTGACTGCATGCCGAGGTTCCAGCGCACCCCGCGCGCGATGGCCCGGTCCATCCGCTGCGGGTCGTGGTGCTTGACCCGGCGCAGCGCGAGAACTACCTCGGCGGTGTCGTCGATGTCGGGGTAGTTGTCGTTGTGGAACTCGAACGCCCAGCCGCCCGGCGGCAGTTGGGGACGGCGTACCGACCAGTCGCCGGGGCGCACCACCTGCTCGCCGAGCATCCAGTCGGCGGCCTTGACCAGTTGCGGATGGTCGGCGGGCAGCCCTGCGTCGGCGAGCGCGATGGTCGCCAGACAGGTGTCCCACACCGGCGACTGACAGGCCTCGATCATCCGGGCGCCGTCCTCGCGCCACACGGTGTACCGGTCGAGCGACGCCAACCCGGCCCGCATCACCGGGTGTTCGAGGTCGTAGCCGAGCAGGTGCAGGGCGATGATCGAGTAGACGGCGGGCGGCTGGATCCCGCCCCAGCAGCCGTCGTTCTCCTGGCGTTCGATGATCCAGCGGGCGGCGGAGTTCAGGGCGGACTTGCGCAGCCTGCGCACCGCGACCGACCGGTAACCGCGCACCACCTTGTCGAGCCGCTGGAAGAGGCCGTCCCAACTGTTCACCGGAGCAAGGGGTTTGGGCGGGTTGGGGTTCGCCGGGTCGGTGTGCAGTTCATCGAGCGGGAACGGCGCCGGGCGCACCGGGCGCTTCGCGGACACGACGGTGAGCGGCACGATCGTCTGCCGGGCCCAGCAGCCGAAGTTGTAGATGCTCAGCGGGAACCACTTGGGGAAGTACAGGAGCTCCGGCGGGAGTTCGGGCAGGTCCTCCCACTTCCACCAGCCGAACAGAGCCAGCCAGATCCGGGTGAAGACGCGGGCGGCGGCGATGCCGCCCTGGTCGCGGATCCACGCGGAGGCCTGCGTCATGTGGGGCGCCTCGGGCGCGTCCCCGGCCAGGCGCAGTGCGACGTAGGCCTCGACGGTGGCGGAGAGGTCGGGCGGGCCGCCGTAGAAGGTGGCCCAGGTGCCGTCCTCGCGCTGCTCGCCGCGCACGAAGAGGGCGGCGGCCTGCGTGGTGGCCTCGTCGCGGATGCCCAGGAACTGACGGAGCAGCAGATCCTCGGCGTCCATGGTGACGTTCGTCTCGAGGTCGCCCTTCCACCAGCCCTCGGCGTCCTGCCGGGCGAGCAGGAAGTCGGTGGCGCGCCGCATCGCGCGTGCGGCGGCTTCTTGTACCCCGGCCGCCACGGGGATGGTGATGTCGGTTTCGCTGGCCGCGGCAGCGCGGGGCGGGAGAGCCCCGGTGCTTCCGTCGGTCGTCGCTGTCATGGCTTCCCCTTCGTGCAGTGTGCATGTCGTTGCGTCTGCTGTGGGTCCGCCGTCGGCCGGTGCTCTGACTCCTCGCACACCGGCCGGCGACTACGCGAGGGCTATTCGACCGATAGTGATCATCTCTTTCGTACGACGACGAAGTCGGCGAGCGCCGTGAACCGGGCCCGCACCTGCTCGGGCATGTCCACGGCGTTCAGGGCGTCCAGGGCTACGGTGTGCTGACGGCGTGCCTCCTCGGCGGTCCACTCGCGGCCGCCGGCCTCCTCGATGAGCGCGGCGCGGTCCGCGAACTCCTCCTCGGAGAAGTTCGCGAAGTCGCTACTCTTGGCGTCGGCGGCGAGGATCTCGCCGAGCCGCTCGGAGGCGGGGCCGCCCGCGGCGAGCGCGGCCACCACCGGCAGGGACTTCTTGCGCTGGCGCAGATCGCTCCAGGTCTGCTTGCCGGTGGACACCGGGTCGCCCCAGATGCCGAGGAGGTCGTCGACGGCCTGGAAGGCCAGGCCGAGGTGGTAGCCGTACTTCTCCAGCGTGTCGGCGGTGCGCTCGTCCGCGCCGCCGAGCACGGCGCCGACGGAGCTGGCGCAGGCCAGCAGGGCGCCGGTCTTGTTGCCCTCCATCTCCAGGCACTCCTCGACGCTGACGCGGTCGCGGTGCTCGTAGGAGATGTCCTGGGCCTGGCCGTCGATGAGGGCGCGGGTGGCGGTGGTCAGACGGCGGGTCGCGCGGCCGGCCTCGACGGTGCCGAGTTCGAGGAGGATCTCGTTGGCGAGGGCGAACAGGGCGTCGCCGACCAGGATGGCCTGGGCGGGGCCGTGCACCTTCCAGACGGTGTCGCGGTGCCGGCGCTGTTCGTCACCGTCCATCAGGTCGTCGTGCAGGAGCGAGAAGTTGTGGACCAGTTCGACGGCGACCGCGCCGGGAATGCCGACCTCGGGCGCGGCGCCGGTGACCTCGGCGGAGAGCACGGCGAGGGCGGGGCGCACGGCCTTGCCGCCGTCGCCGTCGGTCGGGTTGCCCTGGGCGTCGATCCAGCCGAAATGGTAGGCGGCGACCGTGTCCATGGGCGGAGCCAGCCGGTCGACGGCCGCCCTCAGCACCGGCGTGGCCAGGGTGCGGCCGCGCTCCAGGAGCGCGGTCACGTCCACCGCGGTCCTACGAGCGTCCGGCGTGGCCGGGGGCACAGGGGGCACTGTTTCTCCTCTTGTTGCGGTACCGGAGGGGGTGCGGGGGTGTGCCGAGCCGTGCTGATCGAGCATCAGGCCGCCTCCTCGAACGCGAAGAGGCGGCGGGGGCGGGGCCGGCCCAGGGCGCTCAGCGCGGCGTCCGCCGCGCTCACGCCGCTGCGGACCGCACTCTCCATGGTCGCGGGCCACCCTGTGGCGGTCCACGCTCCGGCCAGGTACAGGCCGGGGGCTTTGGTGCGGGCACCGGGACGCAGCCGCCCGACGCCGGGGGTGGGGGCGAACGTCGCCGTGCGCTCCCGGGTCACGAAGAAGTCCCGCACCTCGGCGCTTCGCGCACCCGGCAACAGGCGCTCCAGATCGGGCAGATAGCGCTCGCGCAGCACGGCGACGGGTTCGTCGATCTCGTCCTGCGCGGCGGACTGGGACAGCGCGAGGTACTGGCCCTCGCGCAGGCCGGAGGCGTGGGTGCGGTCGAAGACCCACTGCACAGGTGTGCCGAGCGCCGCGAAGAAGGGCTTGTCGAGCACCTTGCGGTCGTAGACGACATGCACGTTGAGGATGGGCGCGGTGTCGATCTCCAGCAGTCGCCGCGCGTCGTCGAGCGCTCCGTCGGGGAGCAGGTCGTGCGTCTCGCGCTGCGGGACGGCGAGCACGACGGTGTCCGCGCGAAGCGTCTCGCCCGGAACCTGAACGCTCCACGCCCCGCTTTCGTCAGAAGAGAGGGAGGTGACGCGTGAACGGACCTCGATCCGTACGCCCGAGGACTCGAGCGCCTTGCGGGCCAGCCGGTCGTGCAGTTCGCCCAGCGGGACGTGCGCCCAGCCGATGTCGGCCGCGCCCGGCTCGGACAGCAGACCGGTCTTGAACACCATCGCGGCGAGCCCCAGCGAGGAGTCCCCCGCGACCGCGTTGAGGGTGGCGACCCCGACCAGGTCCCACAGGGCCTCGACGGCGCGTGCCGACTGACCGTGCGCGGTCAGCCAGCTGCCGAAGTCCTGCGCGTCCAGGGCCGGATCGGCGAGGTCGAGTCCCTTGAGCGCGAGCGCGGCCCGGCCCACTCTGGCGCGTTCGGCGAGCGAGAGGTGCGGATAGGTGGCGAGGCTGCGCCCCAGATGCAGGGGCACCGGCAGTGCGTCGCGTCGCAGTCTGCCCAGCCGCCGCCCCTCGGGTTTGGCGAGGTCGACGACGGGCACGTCGAGCCGGTCCTGCAGCGGCGCCAGCGCGCTGCCCTCGATGCGGTCGAGGAACCAGCGGTAGGCGGTGCAGCAGCGCAGGTACACGTGCTGTCCGTTGTCGACGGTGAGGTCGCCGCGCCGGAAGGAGAAGGCGAGGCCGCCGAGCCGGGGCCGGCTCTCGAGCAGGGTGACCCGTACACCCGCGTCGGCGAGTGCGAGTGCGGCGGTGACACCCGCGAGCCCGCCCCCGACGACGACGGCTGTGCGTCGCGAAGCACCGGAAACCTCCGAGGCGTCGGCGAGCTGCTCGTCGTTCATCGTGCACCCTCCCGTGCGGGCCGGCCATGGTGTGTGAACTCTGCACCGCAGGCCGTCCCAGTCAGGGACGCCGCGCCGGACCGGAGGGTTGCCTGCCGGTTTTCTCCGGCGGAATCACCGCGTCCCACTGTGTCGCCCGCCGCGTCCATCAGGTGTGCCTCCTGACGGTCCGCCGCGACACATGCCGGGCGTCCAGGCCCGACAGGCCGCGCACGGCGACGTAGGCCTTCTCCCGTCCGGGCAGCGAGACCCGGCCGCGCAGCACCGCCTCGGGGTCGCGCTCGATGCGGTCGAGGAGCCGGCGGTAGATGCCGGCCATGGCGGCGACACAGGCGCCGCTGCGCCGGTCGAGCAGGGGGAGCAGCCGGTAGCCCTCGGCGAACAGGGCGCGGGCCCGTCGTACTTCGAAGTGCACGAGACCTGCGAAGTCGGAGCCCTCCGGCGGCTTGGGTCCGTCGAACCCGGCCGAGCAGCCGAACTTGGCGAGGTCGTCTGCGGGCAGGTAGACCCGGCCGCCCTCCGCGTCCTCGCGGACGTCCCGGAGGATGTTCGTGAGCTGGAGCGCGAGCCCGAGCGTGTCGGCGTACTCGGGTGCGCGCTCGGCGCCGCGCGCCCCGGGTTCGGTGCCGAACACGCCGAGCGAGAGCCGCCCGATGGCGCCCGCCACACAACGGCAGTACGCCTTCAGGTCGTCCCAGGTCTCGTAGGTCTCACCGCGCACGTCCATCAGGACGCCGTCGATCAGCTCGTCCAGGCCGCCCAGCGGGATGGGGAAGGCCCGGGCCGTGTGCGCCAGGGCGACCGCGACGGGGTCGGTGTCGTCCTCCTCGACCTCGCCCTCGCGGACCCGGGTGAGGAGCGCCCGGGTGTCCTCGAGCCGGGCGGTCTTGACGTCCCCGTCCAGCGCGCCGTCGCCGATGTCGTCCACGCGGCGCGAGAAGGCGTACAGCGCCGACATCGCGCGGCGCTTGGGCGTGGGCAGCAGCCTGATGCCGTACGCGAAGTTACGGGCCTGCTGTCCCGTGACGGTCTCGCAGTAGCCGTAGGCGGCGAGTACCGGCGCGGACACGCGTGGTGACGACTCCACGGTCCGGATCACCCCTCTCCTCGCAGGGTCACGCCCACCTCGCGCAGCAACTGCAGCTTGCCGGGCTTGGGCGGGCCGGGAAGTACGTCGTAATCGGCGGCGGCGATCGCGCGGATCGCCGCCCTTCCCCCCGCCACGAACCCTGCGAGCAGCAGTCTCAGCCTGCCGTGGACGCTACCCACCAGGGGGGCGCCTTCATTCAGGAGATCGCGGGCGCGTTGCGCCTCGTATGCAACCAGAGCGCGCACCGACGCGCCCGCGGTTTTCGCGGCGAGATCCGCTTCCCGCACGTGAAAGCGCTTCATGTCCGTGGCGGGCAGGTAGACGCGGTCGCGGCCGAGGTCCTCGGACACGTCCTGCAGATGTTCGACGATCTGCAGTGCCGTGCAGATCGCGTCGGAGCGGCGGACGCGTTCGGGGGTCGAGGTGCCGGTGACGGCGAGGACGAGACGGCCGACGGGGTTGGCGGACAGTTCGCAGTAGGCGAGGAGGTCGTCGTAGGTCTCGTAGCGGGTGACGAGCTGGTCCTGCCGGTTGGCGGCGATCAGGCCGAGGAAGGGCTCGGGGGTGAGCGAGCGGCGGCGGACCGTCGGCTGGAGGCGGCGCAGCAGGGGGTGGCGGGGTGGATCGTCGGATCCGGCGGATCCGACGGATCCGACGAAAACACGATGCAGATCGGCTTCGAAGGCGTCCAGCAGGAGCAGCCGGTTCTCGGCCTCGGTGGCCGACACGCCGAGCAGTCGGGCGTCGCCGCCGCCCGGGGCGAGGTCGCCGTCGCCGATGTCGTCGACGAGCCGGGCGAAGCCGTAGACGGCCATCAGGTCCTCGCGCCAGTCCCTGGGCAGGAAGAACGGGGCCACGGGGAAGTTCTCGTGCGCGGCCTTGTCGAGCGTGCCGCGTTCCGGGTCGCCGGTGCGTGGCGCGACCGGCGCCGTCATCGTCGACCGCCCGGCGCGGGGACGGCACGGCCTGCGCTGAGCTGGGGAGTTTCCGTAGCCATTGCCGTCACATCTCCCGTTCTACACTGCGGACCCAATACACACTATTTCGGACACGCCGCCCGGCCGCCCGTGCACCGGCCCGACCATGGGCGCTGCGCAATATCGCCCCACTTGACGCGTTTCGGGACCGGTCCAGCTTACGTTGTACAACGCAGCACGGTTCGCGGGGGTGTCCTGCACATCACAACAACACACCGATTGGCGTCAAGATTCCTAAGGCGACACGGAGTTGACGTTTCCTTTGCAGACGCAGGGCCCCGCCGGGAAGTTCCGGCGGGGCCCAGGACCTGTCCGGCCGATCATGCCGCAGACGCGGGGTCTGGCACGCACATCTGCAGGCCTTGTCGTCGGTTGCCGACTCCCCCGCTCTCGAGTGCGCTCGAGCGGGGGGACCCCCATCGCGTCGACGCCCTCCTCCGCCTTGCAGCTGCACGCACCAGACCCCGCTCGCGTGCGCTGATCAGGCACCACTACTTTCCTGCGACTTGACTGGCCGGACAGGTCCTGGGCGCATCGCTCTACTTGGCCGAGAACTTCTCGTACTCCTTGAGAACCTCTTCGGTCGGGCCGTCCAGGCGGAGTTCGCCGCGCTCCAGCCACAGCACGCGGTCGCAGGTGTCCCTGATCGACTTGTTGCTGTGGCTGACCAGGAACACCGTGCCCGCCTGCCCCCGCAGCTCCCGGATGCGTTCCTCGGAGCGGCCCCGGAACTTCGCGTCGCCGGTGGCCAGCGCCTCGTCGATCATCAGGACGTCGTGGTCCTTGGCGGCGGCGATGGAGAAGCGCAGCCGGGCCTGCATGCCGGAGGAGTAGGTGCGCATCGGCAGGGAGATGAAGTCGCCCTTGTCGTTGATGCCGGAGAAGTCGACGACCTCCTGGTAGCGCGCCTTGATCTGCTCACGGGACATGCCCATGGCCAGGCCGCCGAGCATGACGTTGCGTTCGCCGGTGAGGTCGTTCATCAGCGCCGCGTTGACGCCCAGCAGCGAGGGCTGGCCGTCGGTGTAGACCTTGCCGCTCTCGGGCGGCAGCAGGCCGGCGATGGCCCGCAGCAGGGTCGACTTTCCGGAGCCGTTGGAGCCGATCAGGCCGACGGCCTCGCCCCGGTGGACGGTGAAGGACACCCCGCGCACCGCGTGCACCTTGCGCACACCCCGGGTCGCCTCGCCGGAGCCCCGCTGGACCATGCGGCTGAGCGCGGACGTGGCGCTGCCCTTGCCGCCGCCCGCGCCGTTGACGCGGTAGACGATGTGGACGTCCTCGGCGATGACGGTGGGGACGCGCGGTCCGGGGAGCCGCTCAGCCACGGCCGTACCTCTCCTCGGCCCGCCAGAAGAACACGAAGCCGCCGACCGCCAGCAGCAGCGCCCAGCCGCCCGCGACCCCCCACACGTGGGCGGGCAGGTTCTCGGCCTCGTACTCCTCGATGAGCGCGAAGCGCATCAGGTCCATGTAGATGGCGGCCGGGTTCCACTGCAGGATGTTCGCCACCCACTGCGGCTTGTCGGCGAGGAAGACGGGGATGGAGAACATCACGCCGGAGGCGTACATCCAGGTCCGCATCACGAACGGCATCAACTGCGCCAGGTCGGGGGTCTTGGCGCCGGCCCGGGCGAACACCATGGCCAGGCCGGAGTTGAAGCAGAACTGCAGTATCAGCACCGGCACGATCAACGCCCAGGAGGCATCCGGGTAGCTGCCGAAGCCGATGACCACCACGAACAGCACGACCATCGAGTACAGCAGTTGCTGGAGCTGCTGCAGGGCGAAGGAGATCGGCAGCGAGGCGCGCGGGAAGTGCAGGGCGCGCACCAGGCCGAGGTTGCCGGAGATCGCTCGGACGCCGCTCATCACCGAGCTCTGCGTGAAGGTGAACACGAAGACGCCCGTGACCAGGAAGGGGATGTACACCTCCTTCGACATGCCCCGGCCGGCGTCGAGCAGCAGGCCGAAGATCATGAAGTAGACGGCGGCGTTCAGCAGCGGAGTGGCCACCTGCCACAGCTGGCCGAGCCTGGCCTGGCTGTACTGCGCGGCCAGTTTCGCCGAGGAGAAGGCCAGGATGAAGTGGCGTCGGCCCCAGAGCTGGCGGACGTACTCCGGCAGGGAGGGGCGCGCCCCGCTCACGGCCAGCCCGTACTTGGCGGCCAACTGCGCCGCCGTGAGGCCTTCGTCGGGCGACGGAGACGCGCTCACCGCGACTCCGACGTCATGCGTTGTCTCACTCACAAGTAGGAAACTTTCCTCTTCGGGATGCACAGCCTCGACGGCTGGCATGAACCGGCGGGCCCCTGGTACGGCCCGGGTTCCTCAGGACGAGCTTGTCAGATCACCGGGGGCCGGCCCAGCCGGGTCAGCCGCCATACCGTGCGCCACTTCATGGGCCTGCGCGGTCCGCACGGAGTGCTCCAGCCTTCCCGGAAACCGCCGAACCAGGCCTTCAGCGCGGAGCCCGAGGGGCGGCGCGCCAGCGTCAGCAGCAGCCAGACCCCGAGGTAGACCGGGACCAGCGGGAGGGGAAGGTTGCGGCGGGCCAGCCAGACGCGGTTGCGGGCGACCATGCGGTGGTACACCGCGTGCCGCGAGGGCGCGGTCGTCGGGTGGTACAGCACCATGTCGGACCGGTAGTCGATCATCCAGCCCGCGTCGAGGGCCCGCCAGGCCAGGTCGGTCTCCTCGTGGGCGTAGAAGAACTCGTCCGGGAGTCCGCCGACTTCCGCGAAGACCTTCGTGCGGACGGCGTTGGCGCCGCCGAGGAAGGTGGTGACCCGGGAGGAGCGCATCGGGTCGGAGGCGCGCAGCCGGGGTACGTGGCGGCGCTGGGTGACCCCGGTCTCCGGGTCGGCGATCCGGAAGCTGATGATGCCCAGCTTCGGATCGGCGTCGAAGGCCTGCCGGCACAGCTCGGCGGTGTCGTGGTGGGCGAGGAGGCCGTCGTCGTCCAGGAAGAGCAGGACGTCGACGTCCCGGCCACTGGGGCCGAAGGCCTCGATGCCGACATTGCGGCCGCCGGGGATGCCGAGGTTCTCGGGCAGTTCGACCGTGCGGACGCCCTCGGGGACGTCCGGGACGGGCGCGCCGTTGCCGACGACGACGACCCGGACCTGGTCGCCGTCCTGCTTGGCGACCGAGTCGAGCAGCGCGCGCAGCTCGTCGGGGCGGTTGCCCATGGTGATGACGACCGCGCCGACCGTTGTGGGCGCGCTCACTTCAGCCTGCTCGACACGAGGATGGACACCAGGTGCAGCAGCGTCTGCAGCAGCGCGATGCCCGCCAGTACGGCGACGCCGAGCCGGGAGAAGAACAGGTCGCCGCGGACCTGGTCGACGACGGCCAGGACCAGGATCAGCAGGGACGCCTCGATGCCGAGGATCAGCCGGTGGAACTTGAGCGCCGAGGCGGCCCGCCGGGCCAGCGCCATGCCCAAGGAGCGCGGTTCGGACGCCGACTCCTTGACGGGCGGCAGCCCGCCCTGGTGGCGGGCGACGCCGACGAGGTCGGTCTCGGCCTTGATCAGGATCGCGCCGAGCGCGGCCAGCGTGCCGAGGAAGGCCCACAGCCAGTCGATCCGGCCGCTGCCCCACAGGTCGGCGGCACGCAGCCCGAAGCCGACGAGGACGGCGGCGTCGGTGAGATACGCCCCGACCCGGTCCAGGTAGACCCCGCCGAGGGAGTACTGCTTCTTCCAGCGGGCGATCTCGCCGTCCACGCAGTCCAGCAGCAGGTACATCTGGACGCACACCACGCCGAGCACGGCGCCCGTGATCCCCGGCACCAGCAGCGCCGGGGCCGCGAGGACGCCGAAGACGGTCATCAGGTACGTGAGCTGGTTGGGCGTGACCCTGGTGTTCACCAGATAGCGGTCGACCCGCAGGGACACCTCACGCATGTAGAGGCGCCCCATCCAGTGCTCACCGCTGCGCCGGTCCTTCACCCCCGGAGGGTGGACGACCGGTCTGAGTTCAGCTACCGATGGCCTTGACATAGTCGGCGTAGATGTCCTTGATCTGTTCGGTCTTGAGGTCGAGGTGTTCGAGGATCGTGTAGCGGCCGGGCCGGGTCTCGGGGGCGAACTCCACGACGCGGACGAACTCGTCCACCGTGAAGCCGATCTCCTCCGGCAGGACCGGCAGTCCGTGCCGGCGCAGCACCTGGGCCATGGAGGCGGACTGTTCGTGGGCTCCGCGCAGGTACATCGCGAAGGCCGCGCCGAGTCCGCACTGCTCGCCGTGGGCGGCGGCGCGCTGGGGGAAGAGCAGGTCGAAGGCGTGGTTGATCTCGTGGCAGGCGCCGGAGGACGGGCGGGAGTCGCCCGACACCGACATGGCGATGCCGCTGAGCACCAGTGCCTCGGCCAGCACCTGGAGGAAGTCGGTGTCCCCGATGCCGCCGGGGTGTCTGAGGACCGCCTCGCCGGCCTGGCGGGCGATCGCGGCGGCGAGGCCGTCGATCTTCTCTCCCTTGACCCGGCTCGCGAGCTCCCAGTCGGCGATGGCCGAGATGTTCGACACCGCGTCGCCGATGCCGGCCCGCACGTACCGCACCGGGGCCTCGCGGATGACGTCGAGGTCGATGACGACCGCGATCGGGTTCGGCACTCCGTAGGAGCCGCGGCCCGCGTCGTTGTCGAGGGTGGCGACCGGCGAGCACAGGCCGTCGTGCGCGAGGTTGGTGGGAACGGCGACCAGCGGGAGGCCCACCCGGGCCGCGGCGAACTTGGCGCAGTCGATGATCTTGCCGCCGCCGAGACCGACGACCGCGTCGTAGTGACCGGCCTTTATGTCACCGGCGAGCCGCACGGCGTCGTCGAGGGTGCCGCCACCGACCTCGTACCAGGTGGCGCCGGGCAGGGCCGGGGTGAGGCGCTCGCGCAGCCGGGCGCCGGAGCCGCCGCTGACGGCGATCGCCAGCTTGCCGGAGTGCGAGATGCGCTCGTCGGCGAGGACCCCGACGAGGTCGTCGAGAGCGCCGGGGCGGATGTCGACGACGACCGGCGAGGGGATCAGCCGGGTCAGTACTGGCACGCGATCTCCCGTCCACGGGCGAGATCGTCGTGGTTGTCGATCTCGACCCACTTGACGTCGCCGATCGGCGCCACGTCGATGCGGAAGCCGCGGCCCACGAGCTCCTGGTAGCCGTGCTCGTAGAACTGCTGGGGGTCGGTCTCCCACACGGTCCTGAGCGCGTCGGCCAGTTCGGGGGCCGCGTCGCCCTCGATGAGGGTGACGCCGATGTACTCGCCGGCGGCCTCGGCCGGGTCCATCAGCTTGGTGATCTTCGTCATGCCCTTCTCGGCGTCGACGACGACCTTCATCTCCTCGTCCGCCAGGGACTTCACGGTGTCGAGGGCGAGGATGATCCTCCTGCCCTGGCCGCGGGCGGCGAGCAGCGTCTTCTCGACGGAGACCGGGTGCACGGTGTCGCCGTTGGCGAGGATCACGCCGTCCTTGAGGGCATCCCGGCCGCACCACAGGGAGTAGGCGTTGTTCCACTCCTCGGCCTTGTCGTTGTCGATGAGGGTGAGCTTGAGGCCGTACTTCGCCTCCAGCGCCGCCTTGCGCTCGTACACGGCCTCCTTGCGGTAGCCGACGATGACCGCGACCTCGGTGAGACCGATCTCGGCGAAGTTGCCGAGCGTCAGGTCGAGCACCGTGGGCTCACCCTCTATGCCCGCGGGCCCCACCGGCACCAGCGCCTTCGGCAGGGTGTCGGTGTAGGGGCGCAGACGCCGGCCGGCGCCGGCCGCCAGCACGAGGCCGATCATGCGGGTTCTCCTTCATCGTGTACGGCGGGAGCGCCGCCCTTGTGGGCAGCCACCCAGAAGCGGATGCTCTCGACGAGCACCACCACGGCGACGGCCACGGCGAGGACCGTGAGCGCGACCTTGAACTGCGAGGCGGTGAGCACCATGGCCAGCACGACCACGACCAGCGTCCGCCCCTCCTGCCCCCCGACGGCGCGCACCAGCCAGGCCGGCGGCGCTCCGGCGTTGCCGCGGATGCGGTACACCGTGTCGTAGTGATGGTAGGCGACGGCGCCGACCAGACCGAAAGCCGCGGGAAGCACCCCCTGCACGTCCGCCCGGGCCGCGAGGATCAGCACCGTGCCGTACTCGGCGGCCCGGAAGAGCGGCGGGACCAGCCAGTCGAGGGCGCCCTTGAGGGGGCGGGCGACGGCGTCGGCGGACAGCAGGACGTACAGCACGACGGCCACGAGGAGCGAGAAGCCCGACCCGTCGAACCCGGCCGCGAGGACCAGCAGGCCGGCGCCGACGGCCGCGGCGAGGGGGGCCGGAATGCGGATGCCCGCGGGCAGGGTGCGGGCGAGCAGTTCGGTCAGGGGCCCGCTGTCCGCGAGGTCCGCGAGGGCCTGCGCCGCCCGGTCCGTGCGCCTGGCCTTGCGGGTCAGGGAGCGCAGGACACGGCCCGCCGTGGTGTAGGTCGCCGCGAACGCACAGCCGATGAGCAGCGCGTAGAAGGTGATGCGGGGGGTGGCGGCCGCGGTCAGGACGGCGATCATCGCCCATCGTTCGCCGATGGGCAGGACTATCATCCGCCGCACCCAGACGGTCCAGCCGACGCTGTCGAGCTTGTCGGAGAGGGCGGCGGTGGGGCTGGTGTTGGCGGTGGCGTCGTGGTTGGCCTCGTTGAACGAGAAGTCGACGACGTGCCGGCAGGTCTGCAGCACCATCGCGCCGAGCGCGAGGGCCCATACGTCGTCGCCGCCGCGGGCCGCGCCGAGCGCGAGGCCGGCGTAGTAGGCGTACTCCTTGGCGCGGTCGAAGGTGGCGTCGAGCCAGGCGCCGAGCGTGGAGTACTGCAGGGAGTAGCGGGCGAGCTGGCCGTCGGTGCAGTCCAGGACGAAGGATGCGATGAGCAGCACGCCGGCCGCGATGAACCCGCCACGGGTGCCGGTGGCCGCGCAGGCCGCCGCGATGAGCGCGGTGATCAGCGAGGCGGTGGTGACCTGGTTCGGGGTGAGGCCGCGGCGCGCGCACCAGCGGGCGAGGTAGCGGGAGTACGGGCTGATGCAGAAGGTGGTGAAGAAGCCGTCGCGGGCCTTCACGGCCGACTTCAGGCGGACGGCCTCGTCGTCGACGGCGGCGACGGCCTGCCGTGCCTCGTTGCGGGCCTGCGGGTCGGCGGGAACCTCGGCGACCAGGCTGCCCAGTTCGGGGCGGTACACGTCGACGCCGTCTGCGTCGAGGGCGGTGACGACACGGTCTGCGAGGCTGCCCACGGCAAGGACGGTGCCGCCGCTCGCGGAGTTCTCCCGGGCCATCGCGCGGGTCAGGGCCTGACGGCCGTCGGGCTGCGCGGTCACGGCACCCGGGATCGCGGCGAGCGGGAAGCGGGGGTCGGTGAGACCGAGGCGCAGCGCGTGCTCGTGGCCCACGAAGCGGGCGTCCACGACGGCGACGCGCTGGTCGCCGGGGACGGCCGCGAGGAGGGTCTCGGCGTCACCGGCGTCGGCGGCGGTCCGCACGTCGTAGCCGAGGGACCGCAGGTCGCCTTCGATCGACGATCCGGGGACCGGCGAGCCGGTGAGGATGGCGGTCGGCAACCGAACTCACTCCCTGGGTCCGACGCGTTCACGCCGGTCATGTACACGATGGGGGCGCCCTTGGCCGCACCGGCGGGTGCACCGGTGGCCGCGCCAGGCGGGCGGCATGTCGGCAGAGGCTATCGGATGCCGGGAAGGCCGGGTTCACCGCCCGTTCAAGGACGATCAACGAGGTCCGGGAGCCCGGCTCGAGTCCGTCTTGAACCGGCCTTTGCCGAGATCATCATCGGTGATCGGCGGCCCGGCCGACAAACCGCGCCCCACAGAGCCGACATCCGGGACATTGCCCGCCGCGCCCGGGTGCCGATACCGGTCCGCACAGGGTCTACAGGCATGTCGTGGCCGATCACCGGCGAAGCCGGATACATCGGGGCACATGTGGTGCGGGCGATGACCGGCACCGGGGAACGCGTCGTCGTCCTGGACGATCTCTCCACGGGCGCCGCCGCGCGGCTGGAGGCGGACATGCCGCTCGTGAAGGGCTCGGCGCTCGACGGCGACCTGCTCGGGCGGGTCTTCGCCGACCACGAGGTGACCGGCGTGGTGCACCTGGCGGCACACAAGCAGGTCGCCGAGTCCATGGCGCGACCCACCCGCTACCACCGGGAGAACGTGGGCGCTCTGGCCGTCCTCCTCGACGCGGTCGCCGAGGCCGGGAGGATCCGACGGTTCCTCTCCTCCTCCCCCACGGCCGTCTACGGCGACCCGGGCGTGGACCTCATCACGGAGGACACCCCGTGCGCGCCGGTCAACCCGTACGGCGAGACCAAGCTCGCCGGGGAGTGGCTGGTCCGGGCGGCGGGGGCGGGCGCACGGCATCGCGACGACCTGTCTGCGCTACTTCAACGTGGCCGGGGCGGCGGCGCCGGAACTGGCCGACAGCGGTGTCTTCAACGTCGCCCCGATGGCCTTCGACCGGCTCACCCGTGGCGAGGCCCCGCGGATCTTCGGCACCGATGGCGCAGGCCCGGGGACGCGCCCTGCGCGGTGGCCTCGGCGGAGCTCGCGGCCCGGGAGCTGGGCTTCGGGGCCCGGCGGGACGTGCGCGAGACGATCGGTTCGGCCTGGCGGGGCCGGCGGTCGCACCACGTCTGAGCAGCAGGTGAGGGCGCCCTGACCTGCAATTCGTTTCCGCAGGTCAGGGCATATGACAACGGTGTTCAGTGCCGCGTTGCCGGATACCCCCCACCCGTAGTTCACTGTGAGCCCGGGCAGAACACGACGGGCCGCGACGGACCACAGAAGGGCTGCTTCCATGGGGGCTGGGCACGACCACGGCCACACGCACACGCACCGGCCGACCACCGGCACGGCCGCTGCGGCGTACCGCGGCAGGCTGCGCGTGGCGCTGTCGATCACGCTCGGCGTCATGGTGGTCGAGATCGTCGGCGGGCTGCTCGCCGACTCCCTGGCGCTGATCGCGGACGCGGCCCACATGGCGACGGACGCGCTGGGCCTGGGCATGGCGCTGCTCGCCATCCACTTCGCCAATCGGCCGCCGAGCGCGAACCGCACCTTCGGGCTGGCCCGCGCCGAGATCCTGGCGGCCCTCGCCAACTGTCTGCTGCTGCTCGGGGTGGGCGGCTACGTCCTGTACGAGGCGCTCCAGCGGTTCTTCACGCCGGCCGCCACCGAGGGCGGGCTGATGATCTGGTTCGGCGTGATCGGTCTGGTCGCGAACATGGTCTCGCTCACACTGCTGATGCGCGGGCAGGCGGAGAGCCTGAACGTGCGCGGGGCGTTCCTGGAGGTGGCCGCGGACGCGTTGGGTTCCGTCGCGGTGATCATCTCGGCGGGGGTGATCCTGGCCACCGGCTGGCAGACTGCCGACCCGATCGCCTCGCTCGTCATCGGTCTGATGATCGTGCCGAGGACGGTGAAGCTGCTGCGCGAGACCCTCGACGTACTGCTGGAGTCGGCTCCCAAGGACGTCGACATGGCGGAGGTGCGCACCCACATCCTCGCCCTGGACGGGGTGGAGGACGTCCACGATCTGCACGCCTGGACGATCACCTCCGGGATGCCGGTGCTGTCGGCGCACGTGGTGGTGCGCTCGGAGGTGCTGAACGCGATCGGCCACGAGAAGCTGCTGCACGAGCTCCAGGGCTGCCTGGGCCACCACTTCGACGTGGAGCACTGCACCTTCCAGCTGGAGCCGAGCGGGCACGCTCAGCACGAGGCACGGCTCTGTCACTGAGCGTGCAGGCGCCATGGGCGTCGGGTGATCCGTAGCGATCCGCACAGGCGTTCCGTACGGTTCCCCGCCGTGGGCGCCGGGCAAGATCACCTACGGGGACCCCTGCCGTGCGCGGGACATGCGCGCTTTCGCGCGAAGCGCCGGGAGTGCCGGGCGCGTACGGCAGACTGGGGGACGCGAGGACCGATGCTAAGGATGGGTATGCCGATCACACCTGCCACCGCGACACACAACTCGTCGAACGGCACCGCGGAAGCGATCTTGCTGGAGCTGGTCGACGAGAACGGCGTCACGATCGGCACCGCGGAGAAGCTCGCCGCCCATCAGCCACCGGGGCAGTTGCACCGCGCGTTCTCCGTGTTCCTCTTCGACGAGCGGGGCCGGCTGCTGCTCCAGCAGCGGGCGCTCGGCAAGTACCACTCCCCCGGCGTGTGGTCCAACACCTGCTGCGGTCACCCCTACCCCGGTGAGGCGCCGTTCGCGGCGGCCGCCCGGCGCACCTTCGAGGAGCTGGGCGTCTCCCCGTCACTGCTCGCCGAGGCGGGCACGGTCCGCTACCACCACCCGGACCCCGACTCGGGTCTGGTGGAGCAGGAGTACAACCACCTGTTCGTGGGGCTGGTGCAGTCCCCGCTGCGGCCGGACCCGGAGGAGGTCGGCGACACGGCCTTCGTGACGCCCGCCGAGCTGGCGGAGCGGCATGCGAAGGACACGTTCTCGTCCTGGTTCATGACCGTGCTGGACGCGGCGCGGCCCGCGGTCAGGGAGCTGACGGGTCCCTCGGCCGGCTGGTGACCCTCACAGGCCACGCACGGGTTTGAGCGGCAGGGCGGCCCAGATCACCTTGCCGCCGCTCGCCGTGTGCTCGACGTCGCACGCTCCGCCCGCCTCCCTGGTGATCTCCCGTACCAGTAGCAGTCCCCGGCCGCCGGTGCGGCCGTGGTCGGCCTCCAGGGCGGTCGGGCGGTAGGGGTGGTCGTCCTCCACGGCCACCCGCACCCAGTCGGCTCCGACGGCGATCTCCACCGCGAGCACGGGCGACAGCAGTGCCGCGTGCCGGACGGCGTTGGTCACCAGCTCGGAGACGATCAGCAGCAGCCCCTGGGCCAGGTCGTCCGAGACGGGCACCCCCTGGCGGTACAGCAGGTCCCGTACGGCGTGTCGCGCCTGCGGTACGGAGGCGTCCACGGCTGCCGCGGTGAACCGCCAGACGCCTTCGTAGGGCAGCGGTCGCGGCACGGCTTCCCGCGGGGAGTCGGGAGGTCCGCCTGGGCCGCCCTCTGGGCGTGGGTCGGGCCCGCGCCCGTGATCGTCCATCGTCCGGTCGCCGCCCTCGCGCTCGATTGTCACCACACGTCGAGTGTTGGTAACGGGACGGCCCCCTCCGGATGACTGAACAGAAGTCAGCAGTTATCGAGCGTTTCCGACCGGCCGCGGATGACCCGGTCGGCCGCAGGACCGTTTCTGTCGTATCCGCGCCGCCTTCGCGCACTCTTCGGGTTGTACGGGTGCGACGACGCCGCTCCCTCCCGCGCGGGGTGGTTAGCATCCTGGGCATGGAGCCCGAACTGCTGTACGGCGTCACCGACGCCGTGGCCACCGTCGTCCTGCACCATCCCGCGAAACGCAACGCCATGACGGCCGCGATGTGGGCGGCGCTGCCCCCGTTGCTGGACACCCTGGCCGCCGATCCCGGGGTGCGGGCGCTGGTGCTGACCGGCGCGGGCGGGACGTTCTGCGCGGGCGCCGACATCTCCACGCTCCAGGACGCCCCGGACGAGGCGCCGGCACTGGCGGTACGCGCCGAGGACGCCGTCGCCGCGTTCCCCAAGCCGACGCTGGCCGCGGTCCGGGGGCACTGCGTAGGCGGCGGCACGCAGCTCGCGGCGGCGTGCGACCTGCGATTCGCCGAGGAGGGCGCGCTGTTCGGGGTGACGCCGGCGAAGCTCGGGATCGTCTACCCGGCCTCCTCCACCCGGCGGTTGGTGTCCCTCGTGGGGCCGTCCGCCGCCAAGTACCTGTTGTTCTCCGGCGAGTTGATCGACACGCGGCGGGCGCTGCGCACGGGCCTGGTCGACGAGGTGCTGCCCGCGGACGCACTCGAGAAGCGGGTCGAGGAGTTCACGCGGGTCCTGGTGTCCCGCTCGCAGCT
This sequence comes from Streptomyces sp. NPDC050121, assembly GCF_044460385.1. Classification (NCBI taxonomy): domain Bacteria; kingdom Bacillati; phylum Actinomycetota; class Actinomycetes; order Kitasatosporales; family Streptomycetaceae; genus Streptomyces; species Streptomyces sp. NPDC050121. Next base: position 134,962 of record NZ_JBITJV010000002.1, read on the forward strand.
GACGCAGGCCGCCGCGAAGGAGTTCGCGACCGGACGCACCGACCGGGACGCCCACTGGAGCGCGCAGGCGCGCGGCAGTGGCGAGACCGCGGAGGGCGTCGCCGCGTTCCTGGAGCGCAGGGAGCCGCGCTTCACCTGGACCGCGTCGGACTGACACGAAGGTTGGACGGCTGGGCGCGCGGTACCCGGGGTGCCCGGCCCGAGGGACGCCCGAGCAAGACCCGAGGGCGCCCGAGAGGAACCGAGTGGAAAGGGGACATACGTGTTCCGCGCGATCGCAGACGTGTTGCGGCAGACCGGTTCGGCGGTGGCCACCGTGGTGACGCTGCCGTTCAGGGCCCTGGCCCGGCTGTTCGGCGGAGCCTGAAGGCTCCGCGCACGCCCGCCGGGCCTTCAGCCCCGCCACGAGTGCGCCCTGATCCCCGACTGTCGGTGCCACCTGCCACAATTGCGGCGCAACCTCAGTGGAGAAGGCGGTACGGGATCGTGACGACACCCGGGTCCATCGAAGTAGGGTCCATCGAAGGCAGGATCGCCGAGGAACTCGGCGTACGGGAGCGGCAGGTCAAGGCCGCCGTGGAGCTGCTCGACGGCGGCTCCACGGTGCCTTTCGTCGCCCGCTACCGCAAGGAAGCGACCGAGATGCTCGACGACGCGCAGCTGCGCACGATCGAGGAGCGGCTGCGCTACCTGCGGGAGCTGGAGGAGCGGCGGACGGCGATCCTGGAGTCGGTGCGTGAGCAGGGCAAGCTCACCGACGCACTGGAGGCGCAGATCCGTGGCGCCGAGACCAAGGCGCGGCTCGAGGACATCTACCTGCCGTACAAGCCCAAGCGGCGCACGAAGGCCCAGATCGCGCGTGAGGCGGGCCTCGAGCCGCTCGCCGAGGGCCTGCTCGGCGACGCCACGGTCGACCCGCTCGCGGCGGCGGCCGCCTTCGTCGACGCCGACAAGGGCGTCGCCGATCCGCAGGCCGCGCTGGACGGCGCGCGAGCGATCCTCACCGAGCGGTTCTCGGAGGACGCCGACCTGATCGGCGAGCTGCGCGAGCGCATGTGGGGGCGCGGCCGGCTCGCCGCCAAGGTGCGCGACGGCAAGGAGGAGGCGGGCGCGAAGTTCGCCGACTACTTCGACTTCGCCGAGCCGTTCACCGCGCTGCCCTCGCACCGCATCCTGGCGATGCTGCGCGGCGAGAAGGAAGAGGTCCTCGACCTCGTCCTGGAGCCCGAGGAGCCCTCCGAGCTGCCCGGCCCCTCGTCGTACGAGGGGATCGTCGCATCGAGGTTCCGGATCGCCGACCGGGGCCGGCCGGCCGACAAGTGGCTGACGGACACGGTCCGTTGGGCGTGGCGCACCCGCATCCTCGTCCATCTGGGCATCGACCTGCGGCTGCGGCTGCGGACGGCCGCCGAGGACGAGGCGGTGAACGTGTTCGCCGCGAACCTGCGCGACCTGCTGCTCGCCGCCCCGGCCGGCACGCGCGCGACGCTGGGCCTGGACCCCGGTTTCCGTACGGGCGTGAAGGTCGCCGTCGTCGACGCGACCGGCAAGGTCGTGGCGACCGACGTGATCTACCCGCACGTCCCGGCGAACAAGTGGGACGAGGCGATCGCCAAGCTCGCGCGGCTCGCGAAGAGCCACGCGGTCGAGCTGGTCGCCATCGGCAACGGCACGGCGTCCCGCGAGACCGACAAGCTCGCCGGTGAACTCATCGCCAAGCACCCGGAGCTCAAGCTCACCAAGGTGATGGTGTCCGAGGCCGGCGCCTCCGTGTACTCGGCCTCCGCGTTCGCCTCGCAGGAGCTGCCCGACATGGACGTGTCGCTGCGCGGCGCGGTGTCCATCGCGCGCCGGCTCCAGGACCCGCTCGCCGAGCTGGTGAAGATCGACCCGAAGTCGATCGGCGTCGGCCAGTACCAGCACGACCTGTCCGAGGTGAAGCTGTCGCGTTCGCTGGACGCGGTGGTGGAGGACTGCGTGAACGGCGTGGGCGTGGACGTCAACACTGCGTCGGCGCCGCTGCTGTCGCGCGTGTCCGGCATCTCCTCGGGCCTCGCCGAGAACATCGTGGCGCACCGGGACGCCAACGGGCCCTTCACCTCCCGCTCCGAGCTGAAGAAGGTGGCGCGCCTCGGTCCGAAGGCTTACGAGCAGTGCGCGGGCTTCCTGCGCATCCGCGGCGGCAGCGACCCCCTGGACTCCTCCAGCGTGCACCCCGAGGCGTACCCGGTGGTGCGGCGCATGGTGAAGACCTCCGGGCAGGAAGTCGCGTCCCTGATCGGCAACACGGGCGTCCTGCGCTCGCTGCGGCCGACCGACTTCGTGGACGAGACGTTCGGTCTGCCGACCGTCAGCGACATCCTCAAGGAGCTGGAGAAGCCCGGGCGTGACCCGCGGCCCGCGTTCAAGACGGCCACCTTCAAGGAGGGGGTGGAGAAGATCTCCGACCTGTCCTCCGGGATGGTCCTGGAGGGGGTCGTCACGAACGTGGCGGCGTTCGGGGCGTTCATCGACGTCGGCGTCCACCAGGACGGCCTGGCACACGTCTCGGCCCTGTCGAAGACGTTCGTCAAGGACCCGCGGGACGTGGTCAAGCCCGGCGACATCGTCAAGGTGAAGGTCCTCGACGTGGACATCCCGCGCAAGCGGATCTCGCTGACGCTCCGGCTGGACGACGAGGCGGCCCCGCAGGGCGGCCAGGGCCAGTCCGCCGCCGGCGGCGGCCGGCCCCAGCGCGGCGGGCGTCCGCCCCAGCAGCGCCAGCAGGGCGGCCAGCGCGGCGGCAGCGGCGGCGGTTCCCGCCAGGCGACTTCCCCGCCGGCCAACAGCGCGATGGCCGACGCACTGCGGCGAGCGGGCCTGGTCGACCCGAAGAAGGGCAAGCGCTGAGCACAGGCCCGCTCACGGGCCGGCCCATTCGCCGTACGTGGTGAGCGGGCCGGCCGGGCCGGGCTCTTGTCGGCGGCCGGACCGGACCAGGTTCGGCCCGAGGGCGTCCAGGACGGCTCGGGTGACCTCTTCAGGGGTGCGGCCGTCCGTGGCCACGACCGCGGCGGCGACCGTCTCGTACAGGTGGCGGCGGGTCTTCATCAGGTCCCGCCACTGCTTGCGCGGGTCGGCCGCCAGCAGGGGCCGGGGTGTGTCCAGGCCGGTGCGCCTGAGCGCTTCCTCGACACCGACCGACAGGTGGACGACCCGGCGCCCGGCCAGCAGCGCGCGCGTGTCGGCGTCCAGGATCGAGCCGCCGCCGAGCGCGAGGATGCCGTCGTGCTCGGCGAGCGCGCGGTGCACTGCCTGCTTCTCGATGGCGCGGAAGGCCTCCTCGCCTTCGTCGACGAAGATCTCCGCGATGCTGCGGCCCTGCTCGGCGACGATGTCGTCGTCGGTGTCCCGGTAGCCGGCGCCCAGCCGTTCGGCCAGCAGCTGTCCGACGGTGGACTTGCCGACGCCCATCGGGCCGACCAGGACGACCAGCGGCCCGCTCATCGGATGTGCAGGTGGTCGAGGTACGACCGGACGTTGCGGCGGGTCTCGGGCACCGAGTCGCCGCCGAACTTCTCGGCCACCGCGTCCGCCAGGACGAGGGCGACCATCGCCTCGGCCACGATCCCGGCCGCCGGCACCGCGCACACGTCCGAGCGCTGGTGGTGCGCCTGCGTCGCCTCACCCGTGACCACGTCCACCGTGCGCAGCGCCCGCGGCACGGTCGCGATCGGCTTCATCGCCGCCCGCACCCGCAGCACCTCACCCGTCGACAACCCGCCCTCGGTACCGCCGGAGCGACCCGAGGCCCGTCCGATCCCCGCTTCGCCGGCGACGATCTCGTCGTGCGCCTTCGAACCCGGCATCCGCGCCAACCCGAACCCGTCGCCGACCTCGACGCCCTTGATCGCCTGGACGCCCATGAGAGCGGCGGCCAGCCGGGCGTCGAGGCGCCTGTCCCAGTGGACATGCGAGCCCAGCCCCACCGGCACCCCGTACACCAGCACCTCGACCACACCACCGAGCGTGTCACCGTCCCTGTGCGCCTGGTCGATCTCCGCGACCATCGCCTTCGACGCGTCCGGATCCAGACACCGCACCGGATCCGCATCCAACCGTTGCGTGTCCGCCGGGGTCGGATACACCCCGTACGGGGCTTTCGCCGAGGCCAGCTCGACCACATGGGAGACGATCCCGATGCCGGCCGTCTCCTTCAGATACGACCGGGCCACCGCGCCGAGCGCGACCCGGGCGGCCGTCTCGCGGGCCGAGGCGCGTTCCAGGACGGGCCGGGCCTCGGTGAAGCCGTACTTCTGCATCCCGGCGAGGTCCGCGTGGCCGGGCCGCGGGCGGGTCAGCGGCGCGTTGCGGGCGAGCCCCGCCAGCACCTCCGTATCCACCGGGTCGGCCGCCATCACCTGCTCCCACTTCGGCCACTCGGTGTTGCCCACCATGACCGCCACCGGGGAACCCAGCGTCAGACCGTGCCGGACACCGCCGAGGAAGGTGACCTCGTCGCGCTCGAACCTCATCCGCGCGCCACGCCCGTAGCCCAGCCGCCGTCGCGCCAGGTGGTCGGCCACCATGTCCGTGGTGACCGGCACCCCGGCCGGAAGGCCCTCCAACGTCGCCACGAGTGCGGGGCCGTGCGACTCGCCCGCGGTCAACCACCGCAACCTGCTCGACACCTGTCTCACTGCTCCTCGAAGTCGTGGGCGGTGGCAGGCGATCCGTGCCGGCAGCGCGCGTCGGCCGGGGCGACCCGCACCTCGACGCCCAGCGTGCGCGGGGCCTCCCTGAAGGCGAGGGTGTCGTCGCTGACGAGCGGCGCCCGCAGCACGCTCGTGCCGCTCGCGGCGGCGGCCGGCAGCAACGCCCGGTTGGTGAGACTCTTCGACCCGAGGATCCGCGCGGCCAACGGGGCGTGCGTGTCCCCGGCGGCGTGCGGCTCGCCCGCGGTCGTCCGGCGCGATGCGCCCACGGCTTTCTCCTTCGTCGTCGGTGGTCGGCTCGTCAGCTGCGGGCAGGAGCCCGGGAACGGCCACCGGCCGGGCCGGCCGGCAGCGGGCCGGTGCGCGGGGCCGGTTCGGCTGTGGGAACGGCCGGGGGGCCGGGGTGGCCGGGGGGCCGCTGGACCGTCCATCCGTAGTCCGTGAGGCGGCGGGCCATCCGGACGGCCGAGGCCGGTTCCACCAGGAGTTCGACCAGCCCGCTGCGCTCGCCTGGCGAGTGGTCGATCGACACCTCCTCGACGTTGACGCCCAGCTCCGCCACGGTCGCCAACAGGCGGGCCAGCTCACCGGCCTGGTCACCGATGAGTACGTGCACGGGCGTGCAGTGGGACGGCTTCTCCCCGTGCTTGCCCGGCACCCGCTCACGGCCCTTCCTGCCACGCCCCAGCAGGTCGGCGACGAGCATCAGGCCTTCCGCCCGTTCGTCGGCGTCGTCGGTGGCCAGGCCCCGCAGCGCCGACACCGCCACGGTGAGGTCCACGGCGAGTTCCTGCAGCACATCGGCGACGGCCGCGGCGTTCGCGTCCAGGATGTCGCCCCACAGGCGCGGGTCGCCCCCGGCGATGCGGGTGACGTCGCGTACGCCCTGGCCGGCGAGTTGCGAGGCGTCCTCCGGCATGTGCTCCAGACGCGCCGCCATCAACGAGGCGACGAGGTGGGGGGTGTGGGACACCAGGGCGACCGCCCGGTCGTGGGCGGCGCTCTGCATGACCACCGGAACCGCCGCGCACAGCGACGCCACTTCCAGCGCCCTGTTCAGGGTTTCCGTGGCGGTGTCCGGGGTGGGGGTGAGCACCCAGGAGCGTCCCTCGAACAGCGTGGCGGAAGCGGCGAGCGGACCGGACAGCTCGCGTCCCGCCATGGGGTGTCCGCCGATGTAGCAGGACGGGTCGGCCAGGGCGAACACATCCCGCTCCGGCCCGGTCTTGACGCTGGCCACGTCGGTGTAGCTGCGGGCCAGCCCGTTCGACTGCTGCTTGGCCAGCACCTCGCCGACGCTGCCGGGCGGCACGGCCAGCACGGCGATGTCCGCCGGTGCGGTGGGCGGGCCGACGGTGCCCGCGCCGAGCGCGGCGGCGGTGCGGGCCGCCGACTCGTCCGCGTCGAGCAGATGGACGTGCACTCCTCTGCCGGTGAGCGCGAGGGCCACCGAGGTGCCGATCAGGCCGGTGCCCACGACCGCTGCCGTACGGATCACCGGGCCTCCTCGGCGGTGCCGGCGAGATCGCTGCGCAGGGCTGCGGCGCCGCCCAGGTAGACATGGCGCAGGTCGCACTTCTGCCGGTCGGTCTCGGCGTGCAGCAGGACACGTACGACGCGCGGCAGTGCTCCGGCGACGTCGATCTCCTGGGCGCACAGGAGCGGGGTGTCGGTGATGCCCGACTCCCGTGCGGCCACCGCGGGAAACTGGCTGTGCAGATCGGGCGTCGCCGTGAAGATCACGCTGACGAGATCCCGCTGCTGAAGTCCGTTGGCGTCGAGCATCTCCTTCAACAGGCTCTTGGTGCTGTCCACCAGATGGTCCCTGTCATCCCGTTCGAGCTGGACCGCGCCCCGTACTGCGCGCACTGTCATCTCACTCTCCTCGCGGCGCTCGGCGATGGTGGTACAACTCGGCGACCTGGAAGGCCAGGTCCAGCGACTGGTAGCGGTTGAGCCGCGGATCGCAGGCGGACTCGTAGCGCTGCGCGAGGTCGTCCAGGCGTATCTCGGCGCCGCCGCCCACGCATTCGGTGACGTCCTCGCCGGTCAGCTCGACATGGATGCCGCCCGGGTGGGTGCCCAGTTCGCGGTGGACTTCGAAGAAGCCCTTCACCTCGTCGAGGACGTCGTCGAACCGACGTGTCTTGTGGCCGCTGGGGGCGGTGAACGTGTTGCCGTGCATCGGATCGCAGATCCAGGCGACCTGGGCGCCGGACGCCGTGACCTTCTCCACCAGCCCGGGAAGGACGTCACGGACCTGGCCCGCTCCCATCCGGGTGATGAAGGACAACCGGCCCGGTTCCCGGTCCGGGTCCAGCCGGTCGATGAGCGCCAGCGCCTCGTCCGCGCCGACGGTCGGCCCCAGCTTCACGGCGATGGGGTTGCGGACCCGTGAGGCGAACTCGACGTGGGCACCGTCGAGTTGCCGGGTGCGTTCCCCGATCCAGATCAGATGGGCGGACACGTCGTACCACTGCCCGGTACGGGAGTCCTGCCGGGTGAGCGCCGACTCGTAGTCGAGGAGCAGCGCCTCGTGGCTGGAGAAGAACTCGGTGAAGCGGAACTCGCTCGGCTCCGCCGCGCAGGCCTTGAGGAACGCCAGTGCCTTGTCGATCTCCCGTGCGAGGCGCTCGTACCGCTCGCCGACGGGAGAGCCGGCGACGAAGTCCTGGTTCCAGTCGTGCACCTGCCGCAGGTCGGCGTAGCCGCCGGTGGTGAAGGCCCGGACGATGTTCAGGGTGGCGGCGGAGGCGTGGTACATGCGCTTGAGGCGCTCGGGGTCGGGGGTGCGGCCCTCGGGGGTGAACTCCGGGCTGTTGACCGCGTCGCCGCGGTAGGCGGGGAGCTCGATCCCCTCACGCCGCTCCGTGGGCTGCGAGCGCGGCTTGGAGTACTGGCCGGCGATGCGGCCCACCTTGACCACCGGCACGGATGAGGCGTAGGTGAGCACCGCCGCCATCTGCAGCAGCGTCTTGATCTTGTCCCGGACCTGGTCGGCGGAGACGGCGTCGAAGGATTCGGCGCAGTCACCGCCCTGGAGGAGAAAGGCCTCCCCGCGTGCCACCGAGGCCAGCCGGGTGCGCAGTTGGTCGCATTCGCCCGCGAAGACGAGGGGCGGTGCGGCCGCGAGGTCGCAGAGCACCGCGCCGAGGGCGTGCTCATCGGGCCAGGTCGGCTGCTGCGCGGCGGGCAGGCCTCGCCAGGACTGCACCGGGGGGTTCTGCGGAGAGATCATGGGGTGTCCTTCATCTGTTCCACCTGGGGCACGAGATCCGCCGGGGCGTCGGCCGGACGTTCACTCGTCGAGCAGATCGGGCTGCTCGGCGACGATCTCGTCCCAGAGCAGCTGGAAGCTGAACCAGCCGAGCTGGGCGTCGCCGAATCCGTCGCCCGCCGCCGTGGCCTGTTCATGGGTGAATGTCTTCGGGGTGCCGGCCGCGAGGGCGAGCAACTGGACCTGGGCGCAGCTGTCGTAGGTGAAGAACCAGTGCACGGCCTCGTCCAGCGAGCCGCCCACGGTGATCAGGCCGTGGTGGCGCAGCAGAATGGCCCGGTTGTCCCCGAGCTGCTCCGCGATGTCGCGGCCCTGCTCCAGGGAGACGGAGGGTCCTTCGTAGGCTTCGTAGAGGGTCTGCCGCCCGTAGAAGGCGGCCGATTCCTGGTCGATGGGCTCCAGCAGTCGGCCGAGCGCTCCGAGCGCGCGGGAGTGCGCCGTGTGGCCGTGAGCGGCCGCGGTCGCCCCGGGGTGGAGTTCGTGGATCTGGGAGTGGATGACGAAGGCGCTCGGGTTGACGCGGTGCTTTCCGTGGACGACACGGCCTTCGGCGTCCACGCAGATCAGATCGGCGACGCGGACCTGCTTGAAGGAGACGCCGAAGGGATTGACCCAGAACTGGTCGGGATACTCCGGGTCCCGGACGGAGATGTGACCCGAAATCCCTTCTCCGAAGCCGTACTTGCCGAACAGCCGGAGGGCCGCGGCCAGGCGCTGCTTCCGGTGCCGCCTGGTCTCCTCCGGGGTGTCGAAGACCGGCTCACCGGGAATCGGCAGACCGGTCGCGGTGTCCGCGAGGTATGCGGCACGGGTCCCGGTGGTCGTGTCGGTCGTCTCGGTCGTGGTGGTCGTCTCGGTCGGGCTGGTCATCGTGGTCATGGTGACTCCCTCTCTCTGGGCCGGCGTTGACCGGGAACGGGGGGGATCGTCGGTAGGGGATGCGCTAGGCGGGCAGCAGGACGTCCGCCGGCCGGGCAGCGTTCGCGGCGCCCGCGTGCCGCAGGATGGCGGCGACGATGTCCTCACCGCGGTCCACCAGCGACGGGACTCCGAACGTGAAGAAGAGCGCGCCGGAGCCGATGTTGCCGAGTCCGTACAGGCGCGGGTCCTGGGTGCCGTCCGCGATGAGGCGGCTGGTCGCCCGGGCCAGGTTCAACCCGCCGTGGGGGTGGCGGACGGCCGCCTGACTGCGCGTCAGGGTGGTCACCAGCGGCAGCGCGCCGGTGGGGATCCGGCCCTCGGAAGCGTTGACCGCGTTGATCACCTTGTCCGCCGCCAGGGCCGTCCCGTCCGTGGTGATCGTCTCGAAGCCGCCGCCGGGGCGGGCGGCGACCTTCTGCAGGCCGCAACGGACGTCCAGTTGGCCGGCGTCGACGAGTTGCAGCATCAGGGACGCGCTGCTCGGCGGCATGGGGCAGCACAGGCTCATGACGGTCCGGTAGTGGGAGTCAAGGAGTTCGGCCCTGTCCTGTTCCCTGAGCAGCGGCCACACGTCGGGGCCGATGTCGGGTACCGCGCGCTGCAGGATGCGCAGGCCCAGGTCCGGGGAGCCCACCGCGGCGAACTGACGTCGCAGGCGGTCCACCGGCGCTTCCCGGTCGGCGTTCATGATCTCGGCGTACACCGCGTCGAGATCCGCGCCGGCGTCGCGCAGTTCGGCTTTCACGAGGTCCGCGAACTCCGCGAGGGACAGCTCACTCCGTCGCCCGGCGAGGGACCGCATCCGCTCCTTCGTGAGATGGCGCGGCTCGAAGGCGGCCGGGCGCTGCCGGACCCCGGGCAGCAGTCCTCGCCGGGACAACAGGCTGATCCGGCCCTGATGGCCCTGAGCGGCGAGGGCGAGGACGATGTCGACGGCCGTGAGGCCGCTGCCGATGACGGCCACGTCCTCCCGCGGGCCGATGTCCCGCAGGCGGTGCGACACCGGGTACGGGTCCGCGATGAACCCCGGTGCACCGGTGAGTCCATAGGCGTCCTTGGGGCTGTCACCGCCCACGCACAGTACGACGTAGTCGAAGGCGCCGGCGTGGCCGTTGCTCGTGCTCAGCAGCACCTGGTCGGCGGTGCGCCGGGCCCCGGTGACCGCGGCGCCGACGAGATCGACCCGCCAGCCCTGTCGGCGCAGCTCTCCCAGGGCCGTGTAGGCGGACTGCTCCAGATATTCGCCGTAGACGGTCCGCGGTGCGAAGCGTGCCCCGGAATAGGGGTCGACGCTGTCGAAGTCCTCGACAATTCGCTCGCGAATCTCCAGCCAGCGTTCGAAGTGACCGAGGTCGCCCACGCGTACGGACATGTCGTCGGGCGGCGCATTCACTTTTATGGTCTCGACGTCGACCTGATAGGCGCGGCCTCGCCACAAATTCGGCGACGGCTCGAACACCGTGATGCTGCCCGGTCCGCCCTGTGCCTGGGCCAGTGCGTCGATGAGGCAGACCGCAGACGCACCACCTCCGACCACACCGATCGATATTCCAGACATATGCTCTCTCATCCGCAGCTCTTCCGGTCCGCTCATATCGCGTTCCGGTCCATACGGTGAAATTCCCCGTGCAGGAATATGAGTGAGGACCGGGAGTCATTCACGCCGGCTCCGACGACCTCTCCGACGATCAGCAGGTGGTCGCCGGCCACCAGGTGGTCCCGGTACCGGCACTCCATCCAGGCCGCGGAGTCGAGGAGCAGGGCACCGGTCTGCCGACCCGGCTCGGCGGGCAGGCTGCCGAGGGCCTTCATCCGGTCCTCCGCGGGGCGGGCGAAGATCCGGGCCAGGTCTTCGGCGCCGCCGTCGAGGATGGAGAGCGCCCAGACCCGGGATTCCATCAGGTCGTCCAAAAACGTGGAATCACGGCGAATGCTCAGCGAAACCAGGGGCGGGGTCAATGACACGGAGGTCAGCGAGTTGACCGTCAGAGCATTGTGCCGTCGAGTCGATTCCGCGTCGGAGAAAGTACTCACCACGCACACACCGGAGGCGAAATTGCGCATGACGGAACGCAGATCGTCCGTCACGGCAACCGGCGGATGATTCGCTGCTGACAGGTCACCCATGACTGGTCCTCTCCGGGGAATTTCAGATACGCACCGGTTCGATGCCGGAGACGTTACCGAGAGGCCGGGTCACGGTTTTGCGGGGGCGCGCACAGGAATTAGCCCGTACACGCCTGCCCCGACGGGCCGTCGCCGATACGCAAAAGAGCCGGCGGAGGTCCGCCGGCTGTCACCTCGAGCAGGCTCGCGGCTGCCGCACGGCGGGCAGCGGGGAGCGCCTCGGGAGGAAAATACCGCCTTGCACGTTCTGACCGGCGCTGGGGCTCGCGCCCCGGCGGGTCGGTCCCTCTACTCGGTGCCGGTACCGGTGCCGGTGTCTGAACCGGAGTCGGAGTCGGAGTCGGAGTCGGAGCTGCCGTCACCGTCACCGTCGGCGGCCTCTGCGGCGGCCGCGGCCAGGGCCTCCACCTCGGCCAGTACCCGGGCGCCGCGATCGGCGCTCAGGTCCAGTCGCGCGAGCACGGCGGGGACGGCGACGGTCGGCAGCAGCTGCATCAGGAGCACGGACAGCCGCTGCGCCATGTCCCTGCGGTCGGAGAGCACATGGGACAGCAGCTGGATCCCGGAGAAGGAGGCGACGAGCAGTTCGGCGGTCTCGTTCAGGTCGACGCTCCGGTACAGCTCTCCCTGCTCGCTCGCCTCGGTCAGACCTGCCAGATTGTGCTCGATCCAGGCCAGGAACGGTCGCCGGCGGTCCAGTTGATGCGCTCCCCGTTCCAACGACAGGCTGACACTGCCCTGGAGCATCCGGTCGTGCATGAGGCGGTGCGCGAAGACGAACCCGGCGTCCACCAACTCCTGAAGCTTCAGCGGACGCCGGACGATGGGATAGGTCCCCCGGTCCACCTGGACCTCGAGGATCGCCTCGGCCAGATCCTCCTTCGAGGAGAAGTGGAAGTAGAACGCCCCCTTGGTGAGCCCGGCCCGTGAGTAGACGTCGGAGATGGTCGCGCCGTCGTATCCCCGCTCGGCGAAGACCGCCCCCGCCGCCTCGAGGATCAGCTCCCGAGTCCTGATCGCACGTTCCTGCTGGGCCACGAGCACCATCCTCTACTGACTCAAACTTGATTGAAACCATACCGCTAAGGACGTATCTTTCCCCGAGGGGGGACAGGCCTCTCCATGCTCGTGTCATGAGGGGGAGCCATGAGCTGGACACCTGTGGCCTGCGGTCGGCAGGTCGTCGACGCGGTGGGCGGAGTCGGCACGTTGCCCAAGGAGCTGGTGCACAGACCCCGCGTCGAGGACGTTCTGCTGACCGACTGGCAGCGCCTGGACGGCGAGCGCTTCTCGGTGACGGCGAACTGGCCGCACGCCCACGAGTTCTTCGTCCCCTTACAGGGCAAGCACGCCCCGGTGCTGATCGTCGAGACGCTGCGGCAGGCCGCGATCCTCCTGTGCCACACGGAGTTCGCCGTCCCGCTGGACCACCACTTCCTCATGAGAGACCTCCATTACCGGTCCCACCCCGACCACCTCGACGTGACGGACACGGCGAGCGAGTTGCGGTTGGACGTCGTCTGCTGCGACATACGGCGTCGTGGCCGGCGGCTGACGGCCACCGACTGCCGGATGACCGTCCGGCACGGCGCCCGCACGGTGGCCACGGGCGGCGGCCGGCTCAGCATCTCCACCCCGCAGGCCTACCGGCGGCTCCGGGGTGCGTTCTCCCCGGCCGAGGCGGCGGCGCCGGTGATACCCGTCGCGCCGGCTCTGGTCGGCCGGACGGAGCCCGTGCACGTCGCGCTGGCGCCCACCCGCGAACCGGGGCGCTGGCAACTGCGGGGCGACACCGGGAACGTCACGCTGTTCGGCCGGGCGGCCGACCACTATCCCGGCATGCTCCTGGTGGAGGCCGCGCACCAGGCCGCCACGGCTCTCCTTACGCCGGAGCCCTTCTATCCCGCGTCGTTCACCATCGACTTCCACCGTTACGCGGAATTCGCCACCCCCTGCTGGATCGAGGCGCACACCGTCCCCACCATGGTTCCCGGCGGCCGGTCGGTCCGGGTCACCGGACGTCAGGACGGCCACCCCGTCTTCACCGCCTCGCTGACCGACGCGGGAACGCAGTCGGCATGACCCGGTCGACCGTACTGATCACCGGAGGAGCGGGATTCATCGGCGCTCACGTGGTCCGCCGGCTCCTCACCGCCGAGGGCGCCGCGCCCGGCGCCCTCGTGCGGCTGCTGGTCCATGACCGGGAGGTCACGGTGCCGGCCGGCGCGGCGGCGGCGCAGACCGTCCACGGCGACCTCTGCGACGCGAGCTCGCTGCGAGGCGTCTGCGACGGAGTGGACACGCTCGTCCATCTCGCCGCACAGGTCGGCGCAGACATGGAACGCTGCCGTGCCGTCAACGTCGAAGGCACGCGGGCGCTGCTCTTTGAAGCGGCCCGGGCCGGCGTCCGGCGGATCATCCACCTCAGCACGGCCGCGGTCTACGGCGACGGGCCCCACCGGGGCGAGACGGAGTCGCTGCTGCGGCCCGCCCCGGTGTCCCCCACCAGCATCACGCGGCTCGCCGCGGAGGAGAGCGTGCTCGCTGCCGGCGGCCTCGTCCTGCGGCCGCACATGGTCTACGGCGAGGGCGACACCTGGGTGGTGCCGTCGCTCGTGGCGATGCTGCACCGCGTCCCGCACTGGGTGGACGAGGGCCGCGCCCGGGTCTCGATGATCGCCGTCGACGATCTGGCCGACGCCGTCGCCCGCCTGGCCCGGCTGAGCGCCCTGCCGGCCGGCCGGGTCCTGCACGCGAACCACCCCGACCCGGTGCGGGTCCGGGACGTGGTCGGCACGGTGGCCGCAGCGTTGCGCCTGCCGCTCCCGCAGGGGAACGTCTCCCACGGCGGGGCGCTCGACCTGCTCGGCGCCCGGAACGACCCCGCCAGGGCGCGGCGGCTGTCGCTGCTCGCGGTCGACCACTGGTACGAGAGCTCGGCCCTGTGGAAGCTGGTCGACGCCGACCCGGGTCCGGGTTTCCCGGAGCGCTTCGCGTCGTACGCCGCCTGGTATCGGGCCGCCATGGCCGCCCGGTCCGGGCCTCAGCCGGCCGCGCGGCCGGCCGGCTGAGGCGTCAGACGGCAGCGGTCTCGCGGTCCAGGAGGACCAGCAGTTCCCGGTGGCCGTTGGAGATGAATGACTCCTGCGCCTCGGCCGGCGTGCCGGGTCGGGCGAGAACCAGCGCCGGAAAACGCTCGAACAGCGAGCGCAGGGCGATCGACACCTCCAGCCGGGCCAGCGGCGCGCCCAGGCAGTAGTGGACGCCGTGACCGAAGGAGACGTGGTCGCGGCGGCCGGGCCTGGTGATGTCGAAGCGGTCCGCGGTGTCGCCGTGCCGTGCGGGGTCCCGGCCCGCCCCGGCATAGGAGATCATGATCGCGTCGCCCTTGGGGATCACCACGTCGCCGAGGTCCAGGTCCTCGACGGCGTAGCGCAGGATCGAGTGGGCGCCGGGGGCTTCGTAGCGCAGCGTCTCCTCGATGACGTCGTCCCAGCCGGCGTCCCCCTGCTGTACGAGGCGGAGCTGTTCGGGGTGGCGCAGCAGGGCGTGGACGGCGTGGTCGAGCAGATTGACGGTGGTCTCGTATCCGGCCGTGAACAGCAGGATGAGGTTGTCCGCCAGTTCCTTCTCCGTGAGACTCGCGCCGTCCTCGTCCCGCACGGCGATCAGGTCGCAGGTGAGGTCGTCCCCCGGGTTCTCGCGCTTATACGCGAGGACGTCCGACAGCGTGGCGTACAGGGCATGGCCGTTGGCCTGCGCCTCCTGTGCGGACGCAGACGTACGGAAGAAGCCTTTGATGATCCCGTGCAGTTCGGAGCGGTATGCGTCAGGAATGCCGAAGAGCTCGCACATCACCTGGTTGGGCAGCGGATGCGCGAACTTCTCGCGCAGGTCCAGCGGTCGGCCCGGCGGCTCGGCGGCCAGGGCGTCGAGGAGTTCGTCGGTGATCTGCTGGATACGCGGGCGCAGTGCGGCGACCCGGCGTTGTGTGAAGGCCGTGGCCACCGGCTTGCGCAGACGGGTGTGGTCGGCGCCGTAGGCCGTCACCATGTTCTGGACGGACACCCAGATGGCCAGGGGCCAGTCCTGGCGTATCTCGCCGTTGATCCAGGAAGGCCAGTGCTGGTAGGCGTCCTTGGAGACGCGCGGATCCAGGAGAAGACTGCGGACCAGGTCGTAGTCCGTGACCGACCAGGCCACCACCCCGCCCGGGAGTTCCACCTGCACCGCGCGTCCCAGGCTGCGTATCCGGGCGATCTCACCATGGATGTCGCGCCCGCCGGCGTCCATTACGAAGGGGCACAGCCCACTACGGTCCATCGGTCATCTCCAGGTCTCACCGGGGCGGTCCCATCCGCCCGGGAAAGTGAACTCTGCCGGATTCGATCACTGCCTGCTGAGGGTTTTCGGTTCCGCGAGGAAGGCCGGAATTCCACCCCGTTCTTCGCGAAGGGGTGGGGCGGAACTCCGGCCCGTCCGACGGCGGGCGGCGTGCGCCTACTGGATCGCCGCCGCGCTTTCCGGCCGGCGTCGCGCCGAGGCACGCAGCGCCGCGCCGAGCGTGAGGAGCGTGGTGAGGACGGAGATGGCGGTGACGACGTAGAGGCCGGAGTGGTAGCCGTCCAGTGTCGCGGTCGTGTCCTTCGCGCCTTCCTCGACCGACATCGTGGCGGTCACGATGGCGAGGACGATCGCCGCGCCCACCTGGTAGCCCGTCTGCAGCACACCGGCCGCCAGCCCCTGCTCGGAGTCGTCGACGCCCGTGGTCGCCTGGACGTTCGCGGCGGGGAAGGAGAAGGGGAACGCCACGCCGATGAGCAGGATGCTCGGCAGGATCACCCACAGGTACGAGGACGTCTCGTCGATCCGCAGGAAGAGCAGGTACGAAGCGGTGTAGGCGACGAAGCCCGCAAAGATCATCCACTGGACGCCGAACCGCGAGATCAGCTTCCCGGCCCGGGGGGCGATGGTCATGATGAGCAGACCGATGGGCAGGAAGGCCAGGGCCATCTGCATCGGCGACCAGTCGCGCAGGGTCTGCAGGTAGAGGCCGCCGATGAACTGGAAACTCATGTAGGTGCCGAGGATCGCCGCGGCGACCAGGCTGGCCCCCACCAGGGCACGGTTGCGCAGCAGGCCCAGACGCAGCAGGGGCTGGGCGGCCCGGCGTTCGACGGCCACGAAGACGGCGAGGAGGACCACCGAGGCGGCGAACGTTCCCAGCGTGCGCGGGGAGGCCCAGCCCGCGTCGGGCGCCTCGACGATGCTGTAGACGAGGAGCAGCATCGCCGCGGTGACGGTGACGGCGCCGGTGACGTCGAACGTGCTCCCGCTCCGCTCGGTGCGGGGGTCGCGCGGCACCAGTGCGAGCGCGCCGCCGAACGCGATGAGCGCCACGACCACCGGGAGCAGGAAGGTCCAGCGCCAGCTGATCTCGGTGAGCGCGCCGCCGACGATGACGCCGGTGGAGTAGCCGACCGCACCGCAGGCGGTGTAGATGCCGACCGCGCGGTTGCGCTGCGGGCCTTCGGCGAAGTTGGTGATGATGATGGACAGGCTGGCCGGGGCGGTGAACGCGGCCCCGATGCCCATGATGAACCGGGCGACGATCACGACGAGACCGTCATTGGTCACCCCGCCGACGAGCGATCCGACGGCGAAGACGGCGACGCCCATCAGGAACATGCGGCGCCGGCCCAGCATGTCCGCCATGCGTCCGCCGAGCAGCAGGAAACCGCCGAATCCCAGGACGTAGGAACTCACGACCCACTGCACGGACTGGGTGCTCATGCCGAGGTCGGACTGGATTGGCGGAACCGCTATGCCGACCATGATGTTGTCGAGGGCGTCCAGGAAGAATGCCGCACAGACGCTGACGAGCAGGCCCCACTCGCGGAATCCCCAGGGCCTGGTTCCGTCCGGTTTCCCTCCGCCTGTACCTACTGCGTCGACTTCTACTTCGCTGGAAGTTGCCATGAACTGTCCTCATCTAGTCAATTGCCGGTCATTTTGCGTCCGATGCCGGCGGTGCGGCCGGTGAGCGGGACGTTCGCCCCGCTGCACCGACCGCCGTCACCGTGTCCGGGTTATCCCTTGAGCCCGAGAGGGAAGGGCGCCTGCGGGGTGCCGCCGAGGAGATGGGCTCCTGCCGACTGCACGATCTGCTCCTGGGCGAGAATGTGCTGGCACATGGTGTGGAGGTCGCGCAGCCAGCGGTCCAGTGGAGAGCTCTGGTAGATGGAGGCCGTTCCGACGAGGTCGGAGAGCCGCGAGACGATCGAGCGGGCCGTGCGGAACGCGTTGACGCGGGCCAGCGCCGAGGAGACCTGCTGGTCGCGCGTCGGCTGCACACCCTCCTCCAGCCGGCTCCACAGCTCGTTCAGCGTGCCGTAGACCGCGTAGCGGGCCGCGGAGAGTTCCATCTCGGCCTGGCCGATGGCCGTCTGCACGCGGTAGCTGTCCGACCAGGGGGTGCCCGTGGCCCGTTCGACGCGGTCGGCCGCCAGCTCGCGTACATGGTCCAGTGCCGCGCGGGCGACGCCCAGCGGCACCCCGGGCACATTGCCCAGGAAGGCGTCGGGGGCGGACAGCGGCCCGGATCCGCGCGGATTCGTGAAGTCGAACGAGCGCTCTTCGGGGACGAACAGGTCGGTGGCCCGGTAGTCCATGCTGCCGCTGCCGGCCAGACCGTGGGTGTGCCAGGTGTCCACCGTCTCGAATTCCTCGCGACGGGCCAGCATCAACCGCCAGTTCACCGGCGCACCGTCCGGACCCGGCTCCGGCTCGCCGTCGGAGTGGACGACACAGCCGCCGACGACCCAGTCGGCGTGGGTGACACCGCTGCCGAACGGCCAGCGGCCGTTGACCCGGTAGCCACCGGGAACCCGGTCGGCACGACCGACCGGGAAGATCAGACCGGCGGTGATCGCGTCCGGGTTGGCGAGCATCTCCTTGAGCACCAGGTCGTCCAGGTAGCCCGCGTAGATCCAGGTGTCCATGCCGATCATGGCGCACCAGCCGGCGGCGGAGTCACCGTAGGAGAGCGCCTCGATCACTTCGCTCTGCTGCGCGAAGGTGAGTTCCGGGCCGCCCCATTCCTTCGGCATTCCGATGCGGAAGACGCCCGTGTCGCGCACCAGCCGGACGACGTCCTCCGGAAGGCGCCGGGTGCGTGCAATTTCCTCGGAGCGCTCGCGCAGCAGCGGGGCCGCGGCCCGCGCCCGCGCCAGGATCTCCTGTGCGGAGACAGGGGCCTGTTCGCCGCCCATGGCCGGACTCGGAGTCTCGGTAACAGTCATGGAAACCCTCCTGTGCCTGCGTGCTCGTCTGACGTCGGGGCGCGTCGAGGGGCCGTCGGCCGATCTCGCGCCGTCCTCACGCTAGGGACGGTGGCCTCTCGCTTCTCGTGTGAACGCGCACGCGATTTGGTACGTCCGCACACGCCGATCCGGCTAACCAACGAAACGGACTTTACAGGTTAGGAATCTCACCTTGCAACCAGTCACGTATGCTTGAGGGGTTAGAACGGTTCGGATGGAGGATGGTGCGATGACCGAGACCGACCCGCGTCCGTTCGTCGGCGAGCCCCTGGCTCTCGACCTGCTGAACACCCGCTGGAAGGAGCACGGTCACGACGAAGACCTGCTCGACTCGCCCAGCGGCCTGCACGTCTGGCTGGCCGGCCATGGCCTGGCCGACCGCTTCCCCGCTGACACCGCGTCACTGAGGGCGGTTCTCCTCGCCCGCGAGGCGCTGTCGGCCGCCGTCACCGCGCCGGGCTCCGCGGACGCTGCCCGGCAGGTCGACGACGTCCTGGCGCACGGCCGTATCAGGCCCACCCTGACCGCCGAAGGGCCCGGCGAGGCGACCGAGTTCGAGGATCCGGCCTGGGGCGCGGCGTGGACCGCGGCCCGCGACTACCTGCGTCTGCTCACCACGGCTGCGGACCGGATCCGCCTGTGCGATCAGCCGGACTGCATCCGGTACTTCTTCGACACCTCCCGCAACGGCGGCCGCCGCTGGTGCTCCATGGCGCTGTGCGGCAACCGCGCCAAGGCGGCCCGGCATTACGCGCGGACCCGCCACACCGGAGTCTGAACGGACGGACGGCACCTGTACGACGTGTACGAGGGGCGCCGGCGCACGACCGCCGACAGCGCACGGCAGACACGGCACGGCAGGGCAGGGGCAGGGGCAGGGGCAGGGGCAGGCTCACAGCGAGGGGTTGGCACTGCTCGTCGACGAGCGTGCTTGAGGTTGTTTTAGCTCGATCGTGTGATGGTCGGCTTCCGGCGTTTCCCCTGGAGACGCACTGCGCGGAGACGGCCGAGCTGGTCAGGGAGTTCCTGGGCCGCAAGCTCCCGGCGACCGTCCCCGCCGTGGCCCAACCCGGTCGGTGGGGCGGGCGCTGAACCGGCCCCGGAAACAGGCCGGTGGCGCCAGGGGGACCTCCCCTGGCGCCACCGCCTGCATGTCGCCCCTTTTCAGGGACCGGTCAGGAGCGCTGTGCCAGGGCGTCGGCCCGGTCCGCACCCCTTGAGGCCTCGAACCGCTCCCGCAGCTGGGCCCTGCGCAGCTTGCCGATGCCGGTCTTGGGGACGTCCTCCTTGGTGACCGCCACGACATGTGCCAGGTCGACGTCGAACGCGTCCGCCACCCGGCCGCGGACCAGACGTTCCGCCTCGCAGACGTCCACGCCGTCGCGCGGGTGGAAGAAGACCGCGAGTTCTTCGCGCTCCGCGTCCTGCCCGCTCACCAGGCAGGCCACGGTGTACGACGGCACGACGACGTCGAGCTCCTCCACCCGGGCTTCGATCTCGTGGCCGTGGTACGTGACGTCGTCGAGCTGGATGACGTCGTCCGCCCGGCCGGTCACCGTGAGGATTCCGTTCTGGATGTAGGCGAGATCACCGGACTTGAACCAGCCGTCGGCGGTGAACGACTGCCGGTTCTGCTCGGCGTTGCGGTAGTAACCCGCGGTCACGGAGGCGCCGGTGACCTGGAGTCTGCCGGTGACGCCGACGGGGACGAGCTCGTTGCGCTCGTCGACCACCCGCAGACGGGTGCCCGGTTGCGGCCGCCCCACGGGCACATAGCGCTCGTCCCCCGCGTTGGCGACGGAGAACTCGCAGTCGGCCACTCCGGCGGAGGTCTCCGACATGCCCCAGCCCGGGTACATGGCGTCCGACGGAAGCCCGAAGGGGGCGAGCAGTTCCAGGAACCGGCGGACCACTGCGCTGCGGACGGCTTCGCCGCCGTTCATGATGTAGCGCAGGCAACCCAGGTCCCAGGACTGCTTCTTGAGCCGGTCCGCCTGGTCGTTGATGAGCCCGAAGGCGAAGTTGGGCGCCCAGGTGGTGTCCGAACGGTGCCGGTCCATCGCGGCGATCCAGCGCAGCGGATCGTCGAGCACCCACGCGAAGCGGGCGTGCACCTGGTGGCAGCCCAGGTAGACGTCACGGGCGTGGAACATGACCAGACCGCCCACATGGTCCAGGGGCATCCAGTTGAAGGTGCGGGTCCGGCTGCTCAGCCCGTTCACCCGGACGGTGCCCGCCGTCCGGCTCAGCACGTTGCGATGGCTGAGCACCACCGCCTTGGGCACACCGGTGCTGCCCGAGGTGAGCAGCCGCACGGCCGGGTCGTCCGGATCGGCCTGATGCCACGTCACATCCGGTGTGTGCGAGAGCAGTTCGG
The DNA here is from genome assembly GCF_044460385.1 of Streptomyces sp. NPDC050121. Lineage (NCBI taxonomy): Bacteria > Bacillati > Actinomycetota > Actinomycetes > Kitasatosporales > Streptomycetaceae > Streptomyces > Streptomyces sp. NPDC050121. The sequence goes on from NZ_JBITJV010000002.1 coordinate 155,680, forward strand.
GCGTGGTTCCCAGCCATGCGCCGCCCCAGCCGGGATCGGCGGTGACCTCGGGTGACAGCTCCTGACCGGCGCCGGTGATCACCCTCGGCCTGCCGTAGCCGTGCCAGACCCGCCGCAGCAGCTCGGGAGCGGCCGCGCGCTGGTCGGCGGTGGCGCCGGCGTTGACGGGCATGGGGACGAACCCGCCCAGGACACACGCCCAGAAGGCGGCCAGCAGTTCCGGGTCGTCACCCACCTGGAGAATGATCGTTTCGCCGGGGAGGACGCCCGCGGCGCGGATGCCGGCGAGCATGCGTGCGGCCCGGTCCAGCAGATGCCGGTACGTGCTTGCGGTTTCGCTGCCGTCCGGCCGGATGAACCGGATGCGTTCCTCGGCGCCTCCGTCGTGCGCCGCGCGGACGAGCGCCTCACCGAGGTGGGCCACGTTCGGCTCGACGGCGGGGCCGCCGTCGAGGAACGAGATGTCGGGGGTCGTCATTTGGAGCTCTCCCCCGCCGCGGTCGCCACGATCACCAGCGGGCCGCGTCCATGGCCGGGCGCCTGCTCCTTCCGGAAACCGCCGTACTCGGCGGTTATCGTCAGTCCGACGTCGGCCAACAGCTCTCGCACCTCCGGCCCGGTGAGGACGGCCTGGTCGAAGAAGTTGTCGTACATGGCCACCCGGCCGTCCGGTTCACGGACGAGAAGCGTCTCCTCGTTCCGCCAGCTCGCCGCGTGCGGGTTGATCGACTGGCGGGCGAGCCGGGTGATGAGCACCCCGTCACCGCGGTGGTGGGCCACCGTGTGCTGCTGGTAGCTCTCCACGAAGTTCAGCAGGTGACCGAATTCCAGGACGACATGGCCGCCGGGCCGCAGCAGGTCCCGCAGTTTCCGAAGAACCGGCCGCAGCTCGGCTCGCGGCAGGTAGTTCAGCGTCATGAAGAGGCTGTAGACGAGATCGAACCGGTCCTCGCAGGCGAAGGCCTCGGCCCTGTCGTGCACGTACTCGACGCCCTCGCCGCCGGCGTTGCGCGCATACTCGATGAAACGTGCACTCTGGTCCACTCCCAGGCACGAGAAGCCTCGTGCACCGAGCTCGCGAAGGTTGGTGCCCGTTCCGCAGCCGAGATCGAGCACGCGGGCGCCAGCCGGTGCGAGGGAGGCGAGGAACTCCGTTTCGGCGGCGAGGTCCCGAAAGCCCCTGCGCATGATCTCGTAGTACTCTCCGGGAAACTCAAAACTGGTCAACGCATTACCTTTCCATGACTGTTGTCAACGGTCCGGACCATGGAACACGCGCACCGTGCGTCAATTGCTGAGAGCCGCCTCGCGCATTTTCCTGAATTCCCGGGGCGTGACGCCGTACCGGTCCCGGAAGAGGCGGCTGAAGTGGGAAGCCCCGTAAAACCCGGAGCGTTCGCCGATCACCGCGATGGAGAGGTGATCGAACCTGGGATCGGCCAGCTCGGACCGGCACCGAGCGAGCCTTTCGTCCCGGATCCAGCGCGCGGGACTGGTTTTGTGCTCGTGGAATATCTTCTGCAGATAGCGGAGCGAGACGTTGTGCCGCTGGGCCACCGTCGACGGGCTGAGCTCGGGGTCGGCCAGCCGCTCGCGGATGAACGCCTGGATGCTCAGCATCAGGGTCGGTCTGGCCACGCTGGTCTCCTCGGCCATCGAGCGCAACTGCTCGGCGAACAGTGCGGCGGCCAGGCCCGCCACGCTGCCGCCCAGGAGTTCGATCCCCGTGTCGACCTGCTCGCCGTGCTGTTCAAGGCCGACGAGCAGGTCGGACATCAGCGCCCCAAGGCCGTGCGATCCGTGCCATGCCCTCGCCGTGAGCGTCCCGGTGTCCTTGGCGGTGAGCCCCATCAGACGATGCGGAAGCACCAGGATCACCATACGGAACCGCTCCGGCATGATGATCTTGTAAGGCCGTGAACTGTCGTAGCAGACGAGCTGCGCCCCACGGGCCGACGCATGTCGTCCGTCCTGGAACACCAGCACCTCGCCGGCCAGCGGGCGACATACGCTCAAATACCCGTCCAGACCCGGTTCAAGCAGTCTGCTGGGTCGGATCATTTCCCGCGGGCCGCCCTCCACGAAATGCGCCCGCACTTCACCGAACCGTTTCGTCGCCCTGGTCCCTCGAGGCTCTTCGTCATGTCCGCGAACAATTTGTACGCAGCCATGGGACTGCATGTCCGCATCGAGATGGACAACGGTCCGAGCCGAACTCCGAACACCGACATGTGCCATCGACTAACCCCCGTCTGTCGAGCAGGAATCAGGGGGGTGCTTCGTCGCCTCACCACAGCCGCGCCGTTGCGGCCGCCGCACCCCGATGGGCTGGTGTCACCCCTGCATCCGTCCCGCCGCGAGCCATTGGAACATACCCTGTTGCTGGTTTTCTACAGCGCCCAGTAGTTTCTCGATCAACCACATGGCCCTCTGTGACCCCACGAGTACAGTCCGCACCCGGCCCCGTCTGCGCCGATGCGGCACACCGCGGCCGCACCGAGCCGCCGGGTCGCTCGACGAACTGGACGCGTCCCCTCCATGCGCGGTGCGCGATTCGACAACCAGAGGCCTCGCGCCCTCACTAGCGTCTCGATCACCGGCCGGGACCGAGGGCAGCGGGCAGCGGGCGGGGTCGAGGTCGGGGAGAACCGCGGAACACAAGGAGGCCAGCGTGACCAAGCCGCTCCAGCACCAGGGTGAACAGGCCGTACAGAGGAGGGCGGGCGAGGGCCACTCGGGGTGGGGCTCACCCATGTTCGACGATGTGATCCAGCCCCCGTTCGCCCACTTCCTGAGGCAGCAACGGCTGCTCCTGCTCGGCGCGGCCGACGCCGAGGGCGCCGTGTGGGCCTCCGCCGTCACAGGAGGCATCGGCTTCGCCGACACCGTCGACCGACACCACCTCAGGGTCGCCGCCGTGCCGGTGACCGGCGACCCCCTCGAGCACGCCTTCGACACCGAGCGCGCCGTCGGGATGCTCGCGATCGAACCGCGCACCGTGCGCCGCATCAGGCTGAACGGCGTGGCGCAACGGCGAGAGGGTGCTCTCCACGTCCGCGCCGAGCAGGTCCTCGGCAACTGCCCCAAGTACATTCAGCAGCGGGTCCCTCTGGAGGACGCCGCGGACCCCGGACAGCCCATGGCCGAGGTCCGCGCGGATCTCACCGAGCGTCAGCGGCGGTGGATCTCACAGGCGGACACCTTCTTCATCGCCAGCCACTCCCCCGATCACGGGGCCGACGCCTCGCATCGCGGTGGCGAGCCGGGCTTCGTGACCGTCCACGGTGCCCGCCGGCTCTCCTGGCCGGACTACGTCGGGAACTCCTTCTACATGACGTTGGGGAACCTTCATCTCAACCCGTCCTGCGGGCTGCTCTTCCTGGACTGGGAGCAGGGCCACACGCTCCAGCTGACCGGCCGGGCCCGGCTCGACTGGGATCCGCAGCGCAGCGCTGCGCTGCCCGGCGCGTTGAAGCTCGTCGAGTTCGACATCGAGCGCGTGGTCGAGATCCGCCGGGCGACGGCCCTGCGCTGGGCCCTGGCCGCACCGTCCCCGTTCAATCCTCCGCTCCCCACCCCGCGGGACGGCCGGTGAGGAGCGGTTGCCGACGGCATGGGAAGCGGGCGGGCTCGGGCAGCGGCTATCGCTCCGTCACCTTGCCGTCCGCCACCTCCAGCCGACGCGTCACATGGACCGCGTCCAGCATGCGCCGGTCGTGGGTGACCAGGAGCAACGTGCCCTCGTAGGCGTCGAGGGCCGACTCCAGCTGCTCGATGGCCGGGAGGTCGAGGTGGTTCGTCGGCTCGTCGAGGACGAGGAGGTTGACGCCCCGGCCCTGGAGCAGCGCGAGGGCGGCGCGGGTGCGCTCCCCGGGTGACAGAGTGCCCGCCGCCCGCATCACGTGGTCCGACTTCAGGCCGAACTTGGCCAGCAGGGTGCGCACCTCGACCGGTTCGGTGTCGGGAACGGCCGCGCGGAACGTGTCGAGCAGCGGCTCGGAGCCGTGGAACAGCTGCCGCGCCTGGTCGACCTCGCCGACCAGGACGCCCGAACCGAGAGCCGCGTGGCCCGCGTCCAGCGGGACGCGGCCGAGGAGCGCGCCCAGCAGCGTCGACTTGCCCGCGCCGTTGGCGCCGGTCACCGCGACCCGGTCGGCCCAGTCGATCTGCAGGGACACCGGCCCGAGGCGGAAGTCGCCGTGCCGCACCTCGGCCTCGCGCAGGGTGGCGACCACCGCGCCGGAGCGCGGTGCGGCCGCGATCTCCATGCGCAGCTCCCACTCCTTGCGCGGCTCCTCGACGACGTCCAGGCGTTCGATCATGCGCTGGGTCTGCCGGGCCTTCGCGGCCTGCTTCTCGCTGGCCTCGCTGCGGAACTTGCGGCCGATCTTGTCGTTGTCGTTGCCCGCCTTGCGGCGCGCGTTCTTCACGCCCTTGTCCATCCAGGAGCGCTGGGTCTGCGCGCGGTCGTGGAGCGCGGCCTTCTTGTCGGCGTACTCCTCGTAGTCCTCGCGGGCGTGCCGGCGGGCCACGTCCCGTTCCTCCAGGTAGGCGTCGTAGCCGCCGCCGTAGAGGTTGATCTGCTGCTGGGCGAGATCGAGTTCGAGGACCTTGGTGACCGTGCGGGTGAGGAACTCGCGGTCGTGGCTGACGACGACGGTTCCGGCACGCAGGCCGGTCACGAAGCGTTCGAGGCGCTCCAGGCCGTCGAGGTCGAGGTCGTTCGTCGGCTCGTCGAGGAGGAAGACGTCGTAGCGCGAGAGGAGGAGGGAGGCGAGGCCCGCGCGGGCGGCCTGCCCGCCGGACAGGGACGTCATCAGCTGGTCGAGGCCGACGCCCAGGCCCAGCGAGTCGGCGACCTCCTCGGCGCGCTCGTCGAGGTCGGCACCGCCCAGGTCGAGCCAGCGCTCCAGGCTCGTGGCATAGGCGTCGTCGGCGCCGGGCGCGCCGTCGACCAGGGCCTGGGTGGCCTCGTCCATCGTGCGCTGTGCCTCGGCGACGCCGGTGCGGCGGGCGAGGAACTCCCGCACGCTCTCACCGGCGCGGCGCTCCGGTTCCTGGGGCAGATGGCCGACGGTCGCGGTCGGCGGGGAGAGCCTGAGCTCGCCCTGGTCGGGCGCGGTGAGCCCGGCGAGCAGCCTCAGCAGGGTGGACTTGCCCGCGCCGTTGGCGCCGACCAGCCCGATCACGTCCCCGGGGGCGACGACGAGGTCGAGCCCGGAGAAGAGGGAGCGGTCGCCGTGCCCGGCGGCGAGGTTCTTGGCGACGAGAGTGGCAGTCATCAGGTCGTAGATCCTAGTGGTCGTCCGCGGACGCCGTCGCACCCCTTCTCCGGCGATCTCGCCGACGGTCGGCACGGTCGGTTACCGTCCGGGCATGGACACTCGGGTGAACGGCGATGCGATCGTGGTCGGCGGCGGGGTCATCGGGCTGTCGACGGCCGTCGTACTCGCCGAGCGCGGGCTGCGGGTGCGGGTCTGGACGCGCGACCCGGTCGAGCGGACCACCTCCGCCGTCGCCGGTGCGCTGTGGTGGCCGTACCACATCGAACCGAAGGTGTCGGCGCGGGCCTGGGCGCTGCGTTCCCTGGAAATCTACGAGAGCCTCGCCGAGCGGCCCGAGGAGACCGGCGTGCGCCTGGTCGACGGCGTGATGGGGGAGCAGGAGCCGGCCCGTGTCGAGGCCTGGGCGGCCGGTCGGCTGACCGGGCTGCGCCGGACCACGGCACGCGAGTACGGGGCCGGGCCGGGCGTGCGGGTGCGACTGCCGCTGATCGACATGTCGATGTATCTGCCGTGGCTGCGGGAGCGGCTGCTGCGGGCGGGCGGCAGGGTCGAGGAGCGCACGGTGACCGACCTGGCGCAGGCCGAGGCGCCCGTCGTGGTCAACTGCGCGGGGCTGGCCGCCCGGGAGCTGGCCGCGGATCCGTCGGTGCGGCCGGTGCGGGGGCAGCTCGTCGTCGTGGAGAACCCCGGCGTCGACACCTGGCTCGTCGCCACGGCCCCGGACGGCTCGCCGACCTACCTCTTCCCGCAGCCCGGGCGGCTGCTGCTGGGCGGCACGGCCGAGGACGACGCGTGGTCGCTGGAGCCGGACCCGAAGGTGGCCGAGGCGATCGTCCGGCGCTGCGCGGCGCTTCGGCCGGAGGTCGCCGGGGCGCGGATCCTCGGGCACCGGGTGGGGCTGCGGCCGGTTCGGGACGCGGTACGGCTGGAGCGGGCGGCGCTGCCGGACGGGCGGCCGGTGGTGCACCACTACGGGCACGGCGGGGCGGGTGTGACCGTGGCGTGGGGATGCGCGCAGGAGGCGGCCGAACTGGTGCTCTCGGCCGCCTCCTCCTGACCGGTCTCCGGGCCTACGGGATCCGCTGGGCGTTGCGCGGGGTCCTTACGCCGTCCAGGACACCGGCGCCGGGCGTGACCGCCGTAGCCGCCGCCGCGGACGTGGCTCGGGCGAAGGCGTCGGCGCCTCCTACGAACGGGACCCGCGCCGAGGTGCGGGACAGGTCCAGGGTGAGGGTCGGGGGGTCGGCGGGCGGGTCGATGAGGTCCCTGTCGGTGCCCGCGACGATCAGCGCCAGTCGGTGACCGGCCGGGACGACATGGTCGGTGGCGGCCAGGTCGAGGGTGATCGTGTAGGCCTTGCCCGGGGTGAGCGGGACGCCCTTGCCAGGGTTCGCGAAGGTGCCGAGGTCGGCCCAGCCGCGGCTGACGACCGTATGGTCGACGTCGGCCGTGTTCGCCCCGGTCTCCTTGAAGCAGGCGCTGTCGCCCGCCGTGCTCACACCCCAGCAGGTGCGGTCGGTGAGGGTGGTGATGCCCTCGCCGCTCGCCGCGTAGTCACGGATCGTGTCGGGGCCGAGGTCGACGAGGACGGCCGTGAGGTGGGCGGTCGCGGTCGTCGGCGTGGCCGTGACGGTGACCTTCGAGGAGCCGGACAGCCGCAGGTCGCGGGTGAGGGGACCGGTGCTGAAGCCGGCCTTGTCGGGGGTCGGGGTGTCGATCCGTGCGGCCCAGTCGGTCTCGCTCAGCTGTGGGTCGTCGGTGAAGGCCGCGGTGCCCGCGCCCTTGCGCAGACCGAGCGTGCCGACGCCGGGCCGGGCCGCGGTGGCCGGGTGCAGGGTCGCGGTCCGGGTGCCGCGCGGCGGCCAGACGACGGAGGTGACCCACTGGTCGGGGTGGCGCTCGATGTCGGCCATGGGCTCACGGTCGACGCCGTTGTCGTAGCCGAGGAGTTCGTGGTCAAACCAGCGGTGAAGGGTGTCCACCCAGGCGGAGCGGCGGAAGTCGAACGGGTCGACATGGCCGGTCTGCGAGAGCCAGATCTTGCGCTCGACGCCGTTCTTCGCGAGGGCGTCCCACCACTGACCGAAGTGCTTGGTGCGGACGTTGAGGTCCTGCATGCCATGGACGAGGAAGACGCTCGCCTTCACCTTGCGCGCGTCCTTGACGTAGTCGCGTTCGGTCCACAGCGGCGTCCAGTCGCCGGTGCGCGGAGCCCCGTCGACGATCTTCTTCTGGACCGCGGCGCACTTGGCCCGGGCGTCGGGGCTGTCGACGTAGTTCGAGAGCCAGTCGGGGCCCGAGTCGTAGAGCGGGGCGCCCTGGGCGAAGTAGTAGTCGTACCAGGAGGATATGGCGCTGATCGGGACGATGGTCTTGAGGCCTCGCACGCCGGTGGCGGCGACGCCGTTGGCTATGGTGCCGTCCCAGCTCTTGCCGATCATGCCGGTTCTGCCGTTGGTCCAGCCCGCCTTGGCGGTCGTGGCGCCGGTGCGGGTGGTGTAGGCCTTGGCCCGCCCGTTCAGCCAGTCGACGACGGCCTTCGCGGACTGGATGTCGGAGCGCCCGCCGACATCCACGCAGCCGTCGGAGCGGTTGGTGCCGGCGAGGTCGACGCCGACGAACGCGTAGCCGCGCGGCACGAAGTAGTTGTCGTAGAACAGCGGCATCTGGACGACGTTGCCGGCCGTGTCGTACGTCTTGAGCTGGCTCTCGTTGCCGCGGCCGCAGCAGGAGTAGTAGGGGCTGGCGTCCATGATGACCGGCACCTTGCGCCCCTGTGCGGCGAGTTCGCGGGGGCGGACGATGTCGACGGCGACGCGGTCCGTCCTTCCGTCGCCGTCGCCGTCGAGTCCGGTGTCGACCCAGACGGCCTCGCGGATGGCGTGCTCGTAGGAGTAGACGGGCCTGCTCGCGCGCGGATCGCCCTGGGCGGTGGCCGGGGTGAGGAAGGCGGCCACCAGAAGGGTGATGGCGGCAGTGACGAGCGGTCTCCAGATCGTGAAGCGCATGCGTGTCGACATGCGCCGGACGGTACCCCGGTCAACTCCTGTGCAGAAGAGGGCAGATGGGAGAGGGACAGGCCCCGACGGTGGGTCACCGATGGCCGAAACACGCCGGTGCAGGCGGGCGCTGATGACGGCCGAATGGCGATCGTGTGACAGGGGTGGCGGTGGACACCTTCTGGGCACAGGGACTGAATAGGCTGCGAACAGCCTTCGTACCCCCACGACTTGGAGCTTTCGTGCACCGCAGACTCATCGCGCCGGGCGCACTCGCTGCCGCGTCCGTACTGCTGGCGATCCCGGCGTCCGCCGCGGGTTACTCCCCCGGCCCGTCGGGCATCGGCGACCCGTACTACCCGGCCTACGGCAACGGCGGATACGACGTCTCGCACTACGACCTGCGGCTGACGTACCAGCCGGCGACGGACGAGCTGCAGGGCACGGCGACGATCCTCGCAAAGACCACGCAGGACCTTTCGAGCTTCGACCTGGACTTCCTGCTGGACGTCCAGGAGGTCCGGGTCAACGGCGCCGCGGCCGCCTTCGCCACCTCCGGCGAGCACGAGTTGGTGGTCACGCCGAAGCAGCCGCTGGCCAAGGGCACGTCGGCCACGGTCGTCGTCCGCTACCGCGGGGTGCCGTCGACGAAGAGCGCGTACGGCTTCTCCACCTGGCACCGCACGCCCGACGGCGCGGTCGCGGCGGACGAGCCCGAGTCGGCGTGGTGGTGGTTCCCGAGCAACGACCATCCGCTCGACAAGGCGACCTACGACGTGTCGGTGGCCGTGCCGGACGGCACCCAGGCCATCTCCAACGGCACGCTCCAGTCGACTACTTCACGCCTCGGCTGGACCCGCTACAACTGGCGCCAGAACAAGCCGCAGGCGACCTATCTGGCCACGCTGGCGCTGGGGAGGTTCGACGTCACGACGAGCACGTCCGAGGGCGGCGTGCCGGTGATCAACGCCTACAGCAAGAACCTCGGGGACAACGACGGGGCGGCACGGGCGAGCGTGGAGCGCACCGGCGAGATCGTCGACTGGCTGAGCGGCTACTTCGGGCCGTACCCGTTCAGCACGGCCGGCGGGTACGTCCCCAACACCACCACCTCGTTCGCGCTGGAGACGCAGAGCCGCGTCTACTACAGCCCCAAGCAGTTCGCGAACGGCTCCAACACCTCCGTGGTGGTGCACGAGTTGGCGCACCAGTGGTACGGGGACTCGGTGTCCCTCAAGGGCTGGAAGGACATCTGGCTCAACGAGGGCTTCGCCCGGTACGCGCAGTGGCTGTGGTCCGAGCACGAGGGCGAGGGCACGGCGCAGGATCTCGCGGACTACGTGTACGCCTCGCACCCGGCCGACGACGCGTTCTGGACGGTGAAGCCCGGCGACCCGGGCGCGGCGAACCAGTTCGACATCGCCGTCTACGACCGGGGCGCGGTGGCCGTGCAGGCGCTGCGCAACGAGGTCGGCGACGACGCGTTCTTCGCGATCCTGAAGGGCTGGCCGCAGAAGTACGCGTACGGCAACGCGACGATCGCCGACTTCCAGGCGTACGCCGAGCAGGTCTCCGGCAAGCGGCTGGGCGCGCTGCTGGACACCTGGCTCCTGCAGCCGACGAAGCCGGCGGCGCCCGCGGCGCGGACCGCCTCGATCGCGAAGTCGTCGGCCACGCCCGTGCGGCCGAAGTCCTGGAAGAAGATCGCGGCGACGAACTCCGTGCACGAGAACTGAGCGCGCGGCGCGCCCACCGGCCCGCGCTACCGGGGCACCGCCGCCAGGAGCTCGTCACGCGAGACGGCGGCACTTCCGGTGGCCGGGACGGTGCACGCGTACGCGCCGGCCGTCACACCGAACCGGGCGCATCTCAGGGGCGGTTCGCCGCTGATGCGGCCATAGAGGAACGCGGACGCGAAGGCGTCTCCCGCGCCGTTGGAGTCGACCACCGGCGCGGGAGGGACGACGGCCGGTATATGGGTCAGCTCGCCCTCGGACAGCAGGTGCGCGCCCTCGGCGCCGGCGGTGACGACCACCGTCTCGGCACGGCCCCGCGCGGCGATCCGTCGCATCGTGGCAGCGGGGTCGGTGAGCGCGGCGGCCGAGAGGAAGACGATGTCCGCGGCGAAGGCGAAGGCCTCGTGGTACGGGTTCTCGCCGTCCCAGTTGTGCAGGTCGGTGGAGATGCGGGCGCCCGCCGCGCGCAGGAGCGGCAGCGCGTCGGCGCAGCCGGAGGTGATCGCCACATGCACGTACCGGCTCGCCGTGGCCAGCGCCCGCAGGGTGTCCTGCGGGAAGCGGTCCTCCGGTCGCCCGCGGCTGGTGTCGTACAGCGACAGCCGCCGCCCGTCCGGGCTCACCAGGTTGACCGCGCGCTTGGTGCCGGCCGGCTGCGGGACCGCGGTCAGGGCGATGCCGTGCTTGTCGTGCAGGGCGCGGACCAGGTCGCCCTCCGGATCGTCGCCCAGGAAGTCGAGGTGGTGGGTGCGCAGGCCGAGGGCGGCGAGGCCCAGCGCGACGAAGTCGCCGGTCTGTCCGGCGCGGGTGCGGATCCCGCTGTCGATCATGTAGCTGTCGGCGTACGGGAGCGGCAGCTCCGGTACGTGGACGATGGTGTCCACCCCTGCCCCGCCCAGGACCAGGACGTCGATGTCCCTGTCCTCGCCCTCCTTGTCGGCGCCCATCCGCACTACCCCTCCCCGTGGTCGTACACCGTCACCGCGACGCCCCGCTGCACCAGCCGCCCGGAGACGAGCGGTTCGACCCGGGACCACTTCCCCCCGGCCAACCCGCAGCCTATGCGGGGCATGTGCACCGACGCGTCGAGTTCTGTCGCGCGGCCGGCCAGGCGGGCCAGGGCGGTGTCGATGGCGTCGTAGCGCACCGGGACGCCCTTGCTGCCCGTGCGCACGCCGCGCTGGCCGATCATGTTGGCGACCCATATGTACGGCTCGACCTGGACGAGTTGGAGCGCGCCCAGGCCGAAGTCGTTGGCGGCGCGCTGGCGGTGCCAGGCGCGGTAGGCCGCCTCCGGCTCCGGCCAGCGGCGTGACAGCGCCAGTACGAAGCCCTTCCCCCATCCCCCGATGTCGTTGCAGACATGGGCGATCACCTTGACGCCCTTCACCGACGGGGCGGTGGCGTCGCCGCGGACATATGTGATCTCCATGACGCCACCGTAGATGGTGCCACTGACAGTGGGCCGGGCCCGCTCCTTAGTGGTTCGGGTGAGCTGGGACAGCTCCTGGTCCGGTGCCTGGGACAGCCCTGCTGCGGAGCGCGCGGGTTTCACAGCACCGGTGGCACAGCGATACTGCTGCACATGACGATCGAGACCGAGGAGCCGGACCTCACGGTCGACGAACTGGCCGCCCGGGCGGGGATCACGGTGCGGACGGTGCGCTTCTACAGCGCCAAGGGGCTCCTGCCCCCGCCCGTCATCGGTCCGCGTCGGGTGGGCCACTACGGCCCCGGGCATCTCGCGCGTCTCGCGCTGATCGAGGAGCTGCAACAGCAGGGCCTGACGCTGGCGGCGATCGAGCGCTACCTGGACCGGCTGCCGCCCGGTCTCGACGCCCACGACCTCGCCGTGCACCGGGCCGTGGTCGCCTCCTGGGCGCCGGACGCCGTGGAGACGGTGAGCCGGGAGGAGCTCGCGCGAAAGGCTGGGCGGACGCTCGGCGAGGAGGACGTGGAGCGGCTCGTCGCGATGGGCGTCGTACGGGGTGAGCAGGACGCGTACGGGGTCGACCTCGGGCTGTTGAGGCTGGGCGTCCGCCTGCTCGACGTACCGCTGTCGCAGGAGGCGATCCTCGCGGCCAGGAGCGTCCTGCTCGATCATGCGCGCGCCGCCGCCCACGAGCTGTCGCGGCTGCTGCGTGAGGAGGTGCCGGAGCGTGACGCGCAGGCGGTGCGGTCGCTGTCGGCGCACATGCAGCCCCTGGTGGTCCAGGCCCTGCTGACGGCCTTCCAGCGGTCGCTCACCTCGGAGCTGCGGGAGTGGCTCGGGGAGCCGCCGCCCGCGGACGGCTCCCCTTGATGAGCCTCGATGAGCCCTGGTGAGCCCTGGTGAGCCCTGACGGGCCGGTGGCTCAGCGTGCGTCGGTGAAGGTCTCCCCCCGTTCCGCCTTCGCCACCAGCAGCGCGGGCGGCGCGAAGCGGTCGCCGTAGCGTTCGGCGAGCTCACGCGCGCGTGCCACGAACCCGGGCAGCCCGCCCTGGTAGCCGTTGATGTACTGGAGCACTCCGCCGGTCCAGCCGGGGAAGCCGATGCCGAAGAGGGAGCCGATGTTGGCGTCCGCGACGGACGTCAGCACGCCCTCTTCGAGGAGCTTGACCGTGTCGAGGGCCTCGGAGAAGAGCATGCGCTCCTGCATGTCCTCGAACGGGATCTCGCCGCCCGCGCGCGTGAAGTGCTCGCGCAGCCCCGGCCAGAGGGCGCCGCGCCTGCCGTCCTCCCCGTACTCGTAGAAGCCCGCTCCCCCGCTGCGGCCGGTGCGGCCGAACTCGTCGACCATGCGGTCGATGACGGTCTCGGCGGGGTGCCCGGGCCACGTGCCGCCCGCCTCCAGAACGGCCCGCTTCGACTCGGCCCGGATCTTCTGCGGCAGGGTGAGCGTCAGGTCGTCCATCAGGGCGAGCACCTTGCCCGGGTAGCCCGCCTGGGCCGCGGCCTGTTCGACGGAGGCGGGCTCGATGCCCTCGCCGACCATGGCGACGCCCTCGTTGATGAAGTGGCCGATCACCCGTGAGGTGAAGAAGCCGCGTGAGTCGTTGACGACGATCGGCGTCTTCCTGATCTGCCGGACCAGGTCGAAGGCGCGCGCGAGCGCCTCGTCGCCGGTGCGCTCGCCCTTGATGATCTCGACGAGGGGCATCTTGTCGACGGGCGAGAAGAAGTGCAGGCCGATGAAGTCGCCCTGCCGCTCGACGCCTTCGGCGAGGACGGTGATGGGGAGGGTGGAGGTGTTGGAGCACAGCAGGGCGTCGGGGGCGACGATCTGCTCGATCTCCTGGAACACCTTGTGCTTCAACGCGGTGTCCTCGAACACGGCCTCGATGACCGCGTCGCAGCCGGCCAGGTCGGCCGGGTCCGCGGTGGGAGTGATGCGGGCGAGCAGCGCGTCCGCCTGCTCCCGCGTGCTGCGGCCCCGGGAGACGGCCTTGGCGCACAGCTTCTCGGAGTAGCCCTTGCCGCGGGCGGCGGCATCGGCGGAGACGTCCTTCAGGACGACGTCGATGCCCGCGCGGGCGCACGAGTAGGCGATGCCGGCGCCCATCATCCCGGCGCCCAGGACGGCCACCCTGCGGACGGGGCGGGGCTCGATGCCCTGGGGGCGGCTGACGCCGGAGTTGACGGCCTGGAGGTCGAAGAAGAACGCCTGGATCATGTTCTTCGACGTCTGTCCGGCGGCCAGTTCGACGAAGTAGCGGGCCTCGATGACCTGCGCGGTCTCGAAGTCGACCTGGGCGCCCTCGACGGCCGCGGCGAGGATGTTGCGCGGGGCCGGGTAGGGAGCGCCATTGGTCTCCTTGCGCAGGGAGGCCGGGAAGGCGGGCAGGTTGGCGGCGAACCGGGGGTTGGCGGGAGTGCCGCCGGGGATGCGATAGCCGGGCCTGTCCCAGGGCTGCTGCGACTCGGGGTTGGCGTCGACGAAGGCGCGGGCCTTGGCGAGGAGCTCGTCGGGGGTGGTGGCGACCTCGTGGATCAGGCCGTGCTCCAGGGCGCGCCGCGGGCTGTACTGGGTGCCCTTGAGGAGGACCTTGAGGAGGGCGTCGGCGATGCCCAGGAGGCGGACGGTGCGCACGACGCCGCCGCCTCCGGGGAGCAGGCCGAGGGTCACCTCGGGGCAGCCGATCTTCGAGCCGGGGGCGTCGAGGGCGACACGGTGGTGGCAGGCGAGCGCGAGCTCGTACCCGCCGCCGAGGGCCGCGCCGTTGAGGGCGGCGACGACCGGCTTGCCGAGGGTCTCGATGCGGCGGAGGTTGCGCTTGATCTCCAGTCCGCCGTCGAAGAGCTCCTGGGCGGTCTCGGGCGTCACGCGGATCAGGTCGCGCAGGTCGCCGCCGGCGAAGAAGGTTTTCTTGGCGGAGGTGAAGATGATGCCGCGGATGGAGTCCTGCTCGGCCTCCAGGCGGTCGGTGACGACCGCGAGCGACTCGCGGAACGCCTGGTTCATGGTGTTCGCGGACTGGTCGGGGTCGTCCAGGACGAGGGTGACGAGGCCGGTGCGGTCCTGTTCCCAGCGGATGACGGTGCTCTGTGTCATGACGGGGTCTCCGTAGAAGTCTCTGGCTGCGCTGGGGTGGTCAGACGCGCTCGACGACGGTGGCGATGCCCATGCCGCCGCCCACGCACAGGGTGGCGAGGCCGTAACGCTTGTCCTGGCGCTCCAGTTCGTCGACGAGCGAGCCGAGGATCATCGCGCCGGTGGCGCCGAGCGGGTGGCCGAGCGCGATCGCGCCGCCGTTGACGTTGATCTTGTCCAGGGACAGGCCCATGTCCCGCGCGAAACGCAGGACGACCGCCGCGAACGCCTCGTTGATCTCGACGAGGTCGATGTCATCGATGGTCAGGCCGGCCTTCGCGAGGGCCTTGCGGGTGGCGGGCGCGGGCCCGGTGAGCATGATGGTCGGCTCGGAGCCGGAGACGGCGGCGGAGACGATCCGCGCGCGCGGGGTGAGCCCGTGGCGCTCGCCGACCTCCTTCGAGCCGATCGCGACCAGGGAGGCGCCGTCGACGATGCCGGAGGAGTTGCCCGCGTGGTGGACGTGGTCGATCTTCTCCACCCAGTGGTACCTCTGCAGGGCCACGGCGTCGAAGCCGCCCAGCTCGCCGATATCGGCGAAGGACGGCTTCAGCCGGGCGAGGGAGTCGGCGGTGGTGCCGGGGCGCGGGTGCTCGTCGTGGTCGAGCACGACGAGGCCGGCGCGGTCCTTCACCGGGACGACGGACCGGTCGAAGCGGCCCTCCTTCCAGGCCGTCGCCGCCCGCTCCTGGGAGAGCGCCGCGTACTCGTCGACGTCGCGCCGTGAGAAGCCCTCGATCGTGGCGATCAGGTCGGCGCCGATGCCCTGCGGCACGAAGTTGACGGCCAGGTTGGTCATCGGGTCGTTGAACCAGGCACCGCCGTCCGAGGCCATCGGCACCCGGGACATCGACTCCACGCCGCCCGCGAGGACCAGGTCCTCCCAGCCGGAACGGACCTTCATGGCTGCCAGGTTGACGGCCTCCAGACCCGAGGCACAGAAGCGGTTCTCCTGCACGCCCGCCACCGTGTCC
This sequence comes from Streptomyces sp. NPDC050121, assembly GCF_044460385.1. Lineage (NCBI taxonomy): Bacteria > Bacillati > Actinomycetota > Actinomycetes > Kitasatosporales > Streptomycetaceae > Streptomyces > Streptomyces sp. NPDC050121. Next base: position 171,245 of record NZ_JBITJV010000002.1, read on the forward strand.
GGCAGGCCGGCCGCGAGCGCGGCGATGCGGGCGATGTCGGAGCCCTGGTCGCCGACGGGGCCCACGACGCCGAGCACGATGTCGTCGATCGCGGCCGGGTCGAGGCCGGGGAAACGGCCGCGGAGTTCGTGGATGAGACCGACGACGAGGTCGATGGGCTTCGTTCCGTGCAGGGCGCCGTCCGCCTTGCCGCGTCCGCGCGGGGTGCGGATCGCGTCGTACACGTACGCTTCGGTGCTCACTGGCAGGCCTTTCGGGAGGGTGGGCCGAGCAGGGCGGGGTCAGTCGCCCTGGTGCGGGAAGTCCTTCGCAGGGGTCTTGGCGAGGGTCTCTTCAGTGCTCACGGGGGTTACAGGGGTCACGGAGGTCTTCTCAAGGTCCGTCACGAGCCCCGGTATGTCCCAGTCACGGGCGACCGCGGGCGTGTCGGCGCCCGGTTGCGCGGGTCCGTTCCGGACGGCGGTGGGCGTCGCGGAGAAGCGGGGTGCGGGGGCCGGCTGGGTGATGCCGCCGTGGTCGGTGAAGGTGCCGCGGGCCGCGAGGTGCGGGTGGTGCGGGGCCTCACGCAGCGACAGCACGGGCGCCACGCACGCGTCGGAGCCCTCGAAGAGAGCCGTCCACTCCTCCCGGGTGCGGGTCCTGAAGCGGGTGGCGACGGCCTCGCGCAGCTCTCCCCAGCGGGTCCAGTCCTTGCGGGCCTCGCGGAAGTCCCCGAGGCCCAGGAGGTCCACGAACTCGTCGTAGAACTGCGGTTCCAGGGCGCCGACGGCCATGTACCCGCCGTCGGCGGTCTCGTAGGTGCCGTAGTACGGGCAACCGCCGTCGAGGAGGTTGGCGGCGCGCCGGTCCTGCCAGCCGCCGGCGGCGAGCATGCCGTGGATCATCGCCGACAGGTGGGCGGCGCCGTCGACGATGGCCGCGTCGACGACCTGGCCGGTGCCGTGCGTGTGCGCGTGGTGCAGCGCGGCGAGGATGCCCACTACGAGGTAGAGGGAGCCGCCTGCGAAGTCGCCGAGCAGGTTGGCGGGGGGCGGCGGCGGCCGGTCGGGGGCGCCGATCATGCCGAGGGCGCCGGTGAGGGCCAGATAGGTGACGTCGTGGCCCGCGCGGTGGGCGAGGGGACCTTCCTGGCCCCAGCCGGTCATCCGGCCGTAGACCAGCCGGGGGTTGCGGGCGTGGCAGTCCTCGGGTCCGACGCCCAGCCGCTCGGCCACGCCGGGCCGGTTGCCCTCGATGAGCACGTCGGCGCGGGCGGCGAGGTCGAGCACACGCGCGGGGCCGTCGGGCGCCTTGAGGTCGACGACGATCGAGCGCTTGTTGCGGTTGGTGACGTCGTGGGCGGGGTCGATGGCGAGAGACATCCCGCCGGGGCGGTCCACGCGCACGACGTCGGCGCCGAGGTCGGCCAGGAGCATGCCCGCGAAGGGGCCGGGGCCGATCGAGGCGAGTTCCACCACGCGCACCCCGGCCAGCGGGCCGTGGCCGTCCGTCCGTCCCGTCGTCATCCAGCCCCCTTGCTGTGACACAACCGATGTAACACCAGCGATGTTAAGAACACGTTCCAGTGGACACAAGAGGAGAGTGAGCAAGCGCTTAGCCTGTTTGGGGACACCTGCCGTCGGCCTCAGTACCCCTCACGCTAGCCTCGGCCACCGACAGCGGCGCGGGCTGCACGGCAAAGGGGTGTCATGAGCAGGCTGAAAAGGTCGGATCGTCCATACGACATCGTGCTCTTCGGGGCCACGGGCTTCGCGGGAACGCTCACCGCGGAGTACCTCGCCGCCCACGCGCCCGCGGGACTGCGCTGGGCGATCACCGGCCGCGACGCGGAGAAACTGGAGCGGCTGCGCGAACGGCTCGGCGTGGACGTCGGGGTGCTGCGGGCCGACGTCTCGGACCCGGCGTCGCTGCGCGCCCTCGCGGAGCACGCGCGCGTGGTGGCCACGACCGTCGGCCCCTATGTGACGCACGGCGAGGAACTCGTCGCCGCCTGCGCGGACACCGGCGCCGACTATCTCGACCTCAGCGGGGAGCCGGAGTTCGTCGACCTGATGTATGTCCGGCACGACGCACGCGCCCGGGAGACGGGCGCGCGCCTGATCCACGCGTGCGGCTTCGACTCCGTCCCGCACGACCTGGGCGTGTACTTCACCGTCCGGCAGCTCCCGGAGGGCGTGCCGCTGACCGTGGACGGCTTCGTGACAGCCGACGCCACCTTCTCGGGCGGCACCTTCGCCTCCGCGCTGGGCCAGTTCGCACGCGGCCGGCAGATGGTGGCCGCCGCGCGGGAGCGGGGGCGGCACGAACCACGGCTGCTGGGCCGCCGGGTCGCCGCACCGGTGGGCGTGCCCCGGTTCGCCCCGGAGGCCGGCGCCTGGGCGCTGCCGCTGCCGACCGTCGACCCGCAGATCGTGCTCCGGTCGGCGCGGGCGCTGCCGCGCTACGGACCCGACTTCCGCTACCGGCACTACGCGGCCGTACGACGGCTGCCGGTCGCCGTGGGAGCGGTGGCGGCGGTCGGGACGCTCGTCGCGGCGGCCCAACTGCCGCCCGCCCGGCGCTGGCTGTCGGACCGGCTGAAGCCCGGGGAGGGGCCGAGCGCGCAGAAGCGGGCGAAGAGCTGGTTCTCCGTGCGGTTCGTCGGCGAGGGCGGCGGCCGACGGGTGTGCACCGAGGTCGCGGGCGGCGACCCCGGCTACGACGAGACGGCGAAGATGCTCGCCGAGGCGGCGCTGTCCCTGGCCTGCGACGACCTCCCGCCGACGGCGGGGCAGGTCACGACGGCGGTGGCGATGGGCGACGCGCTGACCGAGCGGCTGACCCGGGCGGGCATCCGGTTCCGGGTGGCGGCGCGGATCTGAACGCGCCCTACAGGGGCCACTGCACCAGCGTGTAGATCATCCCGACGATCCAGCCCAGCCCGGCCAGGACGGCGAGGATCAGCGCGGCGTTCACGGCACGCTCGACAGGACGGCCGGGGTCGGCGAGGGGCTTGGGAGCACGGTGCGTCGTCATGCGGGCCAGCCTGCCGAGCGCGGGGCGGGGCGCACATCCGTACAGGTACTCAGACGACGTACTCGCGACGTACTCAGGAGATGAGGTGGGTCAGGCGCTGGTCGTCGCCTCCTGGAGCGCCCGCCGGCACAGGGAGTCCGCCCGGCGGGTCGTCTCCGGGAGGCGGAACTCCGGGGTGAGGGCGAGCGTGTGCGCGCACGCGACGTCCAGGGTGACGCGGTGGCCGACGGAGACGAAGACCGGCTTCACGCCCGCCCGGGTGCGCAGCGCCCGCCCCACTTCGTCGTCTCCCGCCAGCAGCGGGGACGCCGCACCGCGAGGGGCTCCCGGGTCGTCGTAGGTGAAGGTGAACGGGTTCTTGGCGACGCCGATCGTGGGCAGGCCGGTGAGGACCCCGAGGTGGCTGGCGAGGCCGAAGCGGCGCGGGTGGGCCAGGCCGTAGCCGTCGCAGACGACCAGCCCCGGCGGGCGGGGCAGGGCGTCGAGGGCGGCGAGCACGGTGGGGATCTCGCGGAAGGCGAGCAGTCCGGGCACGTACGGGAAGGAGATCCGCCCGACGGCGGTGGCCTCGGCGACGACTTCGAGGCTCGCCGCGTCGAGGACGACGGCCGCCGCCGCGACGACGTCCCGCTCGTCGTCGTAGGCCACGTCGACCCCCGTGACGTACCCCGTCCCGGGCGGCGGGCCCGGCTCGTCGAGCACCACCCGCGCGCGCAGTTCGTCCTGGACGGCGCGGGCCTCTTCCTCGGTCGCGGGCCAGCCCGCGGGAATGTCTACGGTCGTCATGGTGAGGACGAGCGTACGGCTCCCGGGGTCCGGCCCGCGATCATGTTCCGAAGCGGCTGCCGACTCAGCTCTTGCCGCCGAGCGCGCGCTGCAACTGACTCTTGTTCATGTCCGAGCGGCCCTTGACTCCGCGCCGCTTGGCCTCCTCGTAGAGCTGGTCGTAGGTGGGCCCCTGGGAGCCCTTCCCGGACCTCTGGCCGCCGCGCCTGCCGGATGACATGTCCTGCGTGGAGGTGCGGCTGGCGGTCTTCGACTCGCCGGACCGGGCGCGCTCCTTGTTGACCGTCCGGGCGGCGATCTCCTCCGCACGGCCGGTGCTCTCGCCCCGGTCCTGCGCGCTCTTCTTGATGTGCTCGTACTGGCGCTCCCGCTTGGGGCTGGAACCGCGTGGCATGGGCGCTCACTCCTTTCGTGTTCGCGCCCACCGGGTACCCCGAAAGGCCGCTCAGCCCTCCAGACGGGCCACGCGCCCCTGTTCGCCGGCGGCCCAGCAGCCGAGGTCGGGGGTGCAGTCCACGGTGTCGTACGAGCCCGTGTCTAGGGTGCGCCAGGTGCGGCCAGCGTCGGTGGTCAGGTCGGTGCCGGTGGGGCCGACCGCGAGGGCGGCGGTGCGGCTGTGCGGGAGCCAGGCGACGCCCGAGCGGTAGGCGGGCGGGGGTGTGGCGGCGGGCCGCCAGGTGCGTCCGGCGTCGCCGGTCGTGGCGGCGGCGAGCGGGGAGGGCTGGTCCGCGCGGTAGTCGCCGCCGACGGCGAGGCCGTGGGTGCGGTCGCGGAAGGCGAGGGCGAAGACCCCTCGCGCGGGATCCCCCGCGGGGACGGGGGTGTCGGTGGCCGTCCAGGTCCTCCCCCGGTCGGACGAGTGCAGCACCCGCGCGCGTGCGGCCCCGCCGGTCGCCAGCCAGACGTCGTGGGGCCCGGAGGCGACCAGGCACTGGCCACTCGCGGCGAAGCCCGCCTCGCCGTCCTGGGCGGCCGGCATGCCCTCGTTCGGCAGCACCTTCCAGGAGCGGCCGCCGTCGCCGGTCGACAGGATGCGGAACTTTCCGTCGACCGGGTCGCTCATGGCGAGGCCGTGGCGGCGGTCGAAGAAGGTCATGCAGTCGTAGAACGCGTGGGCGTCGGTGTTGCGGAAGGACTCCGTCCAGGTCGTTCCGCCGTCCTCGGTGCGGTAGACGCGTGAGGCCTCGCCCTCGCCGATGGCGAGCACCACGGCGCGGCGCGCGTCGAACGCCTCGATGTCCCGGAACTGCAGGTCGGCCGCGCCGGGCGGCGAGACGTCGCGCCAGCTCTCGCCGCCGTCGGTGGTGCGCAGGACGGTGCCCTGGGTGCCGGCGACCCACGCGGTGCGGCGGTCGACCGCCGCGAGGCCACGGAACCGTACGGCGGTGGCGCCGGTGTCCTTGAGGTCCCAGCGCGGCGCCGCCGGGCCCGGTGTGTGCGCCTGGGCGGGCAGTGCGGTCAGGACGGCGAGCGCCGCCCCGCAGACCGCCGCGGCCGCGCGGCCGCCCCTGCGTGCTGTCCGTACCGTGCGTCGCGTGTTCCCCAAGCGCCTCATGGCGGGCGAAGCTAGCCCACGGCTTTCGGTGCCGTCCAGATGCCCGCGATCACCTCAAGCGCCTTGTGCGGCACGGGAGGAGAGGTGAGTCACTCCCGTGCATGAAATGCGGTGACCGAGGTCACTCGAAATCGGTGTGCACGGATCGGCCGGTTCCGGCGTCTCTTCCAGTGTCCGGACGCACCGCCCGGAAGTTCGTCCCCGCCGTCACGAGGGAGCAAGGCGATGTCCACCGTCATCGAGCAGCCCGTAGAGGCCCGTCTGGTCGCCGCCGCGCCCCGGATGCCGAGCATCCCCGCCACGCTGCGCTACGACCGGCACGACCCCTTCGCCGTGCGCATGACCTTCCCCGCCCCGGCCACCCTGGAGGGCGTCGAGGTCTGCTGGACGTTCGCCCGCGACCTGCTCGCCGCCGGCCTGCGCGAGGCCGAGGGCCACGGCGACGTCCGGGTCCGCCCCTACGGATACGACCGTACGGTGCTGGAGTTCCACGCGCCCGAGGGCACCGCCGTCGTGCACGTCCACTCGGCGGAGATCCGCCGCTTCCTACAGGCCACGAGCGAACTGGTGCCCGCCGGCACGGAGTACCGGCAGCTCGACCTCGACCACGACCTGGCGGAACTGATGCGGGACGCCTGCTGAGGCGGTTTTAATCCTTTGACACTCCTCCCGGGCCCTCCTACGGTGTTCAACGGTTCTGTTGCCGCCGATTGGAGAAGGACGTTGCTCGTCTGAGGTCTTGAGACACCGCGCCACACGTCTTGCGTGTGGATGCCGCGTGCGACCTCGGCCTGCGAGCCGTCCCTGCGGAACGGGACCTTCTCCCTGCCTCCGCGCTCCCCGCTGCTGCGGTGGTCGCCGCCTTCCGGTGTCCCGACACGCGTTGCCCTGACCGCACACGCAACCGCGAGGCCCGCTTTGACTCATTCCATCACCTGTTCCTCCCTCGCCTTCTCCTGGGCGGACGGCACCCCCGTCTTCGAGGGACTCGACGTCGCCTTCGGCCCCGGCCGGACCGGACTGGTCGGCGTCAACGGCTCCGGCAAGTCGACTTTGCTGAAGCTGATCGCCGGAGAACTCGCCCCCGCCGACGGCACCGTGCGCCTCACCGGCGAGGTCGGCCACCTCCCGCAGAACGTCGCCCTGGACACGGCGCTCAAGGTCGACGAAGCGCTCGGCATCGCCGCACAGCGGGCCGCCCTGCACGCCATTGAGGCCGGCGACGTGTCCGAGGCCCACTTCGAGACCGTCGGCGACGACTGGGACGTCGAGGAGCGCGCCCTGGCCACCCTCGGCGAGCTCGGGCTCGGCCATGTCGACCTGAACCGCACCATCGGCGAGGTGTCGGGCGGCGAGTCCGTCCTGCTGCGGCTGGCCGCCCTGCTGCTGCGCCGCCCCGACGTCCTGCTGCTGGACGAGCCGACCAACAACCTCGACCTGTACGCGCGGCGCCGTCTGTACGCGGCCGTCGCGTCCTGGCCGGGCGTACTGGTCGTGGTCAGCCACGACCGGGAGTTGCTGGACCTCGTCGACCAGATCGCCGACCTGCGGTCCGGGGAGGTCACCTGGTACGGCGGCAACTTCTCCGCCTACGAGGAGGCCCTGGCCACCGAGCAGGAGGCCGCCGAGCGGATGGTGCGCGTCGCGGAGGCCGACCTGAAGAAACAGAAACGCGAACTGGTCGACGCCCAGGTGAAGTTGGCCCGCCGCAAGCGGTACGGACAGAAGATGTTCGACCAGAAACGCGAACCGAAGATCGTCATGGGGGCACGCAAGCGCGCGGCGCAGGAGTCCGCGGGCAAGCACCGGATCATGCACGAGGAGAGGCTCGCCGAGGCCAGGGAGCGGCTCGACGACGCGGTGGAGGCCGTCCGGGACGACGACGAGATCCGCGTCGACCTGCCGTACACGGCCGTCCCGCCCGGCCGGGACGTCCTCACGCTCATGGACCTGCGGCTCGCCTACGGCGCGCGCGTTGCGGGCGGGTTCGACCTGCGCGGCCCCGAGCGGGTGGCGCTGGTCGGGCGCAACGGCGCGGGCAAGACGACGCTGCTGCGCACGATCGCCGGGGAACTGGCGCCCCAGGCGGGCGAGGCGCACGCGCACGTGCCGCTGCGTTTTCTACCGCAGCGCCTGGACGTCCTCGACGGCGAGCTCACGGTCGCCGAGAACGTGGCCCGGTTCGCGCCGGGCGCCACCAACAACCGGGTCCGGGCCCGGCTGGCCCGCTTCCTGTTCCGGGGCGCCCGCGCCGACCAGAAGGCGGCCACGCTGTCCGGCGGGGAGCGTTTCCGGGCGACTCTGGCGGCCCTGATGCTGGCCGAACCGGCGCCGCAGCTGCTGATGCTGGACGAGCCGACCAACAACCTCGACATGGCCAGCGTCCGCCAGCTCACCACGGCCCTGGAGTCCTACGAGGGCGCCCTGATCGTGGCCTCCCACGATCTGCCGTTCCTGGAGTCCATCGGCATCACCCGCTGGCTGCTCCTGGACGGAGAACTACGAGAAACAACAGCACAAGAACTGGCAAACCCAACGTAGACCCCGGATCCCGGCACGGGGGGAGCAGGACTGGTCCGCGCCCGGGCCGCGGCCCAGAACTGGGTGAGTGCGCGACGGGCTCGGCCAGAGTCTGGGGCCGAGGTCCGGCGCGGGTCTGGGGCCGGGGCCTGGGCCGCCGCTCGACCCAGGTCTAGGACCGGGGCGCGGCCCGGCACTCGGCCCAGGACCGGGGCGGGGCCCGGCATTCGGCCCAGGCCTGGAGACACGGCACGGCCAGCCCCTCGGAAGATCCGTGCCCGGCTTTCGGAGCGGGGCGCAGCCCAGGAATTGGACCGGACGCAGAGCAGGACGCAGCCTCCCTCCCGGGCCGGGCCGGGGGGCGGCCCGGGACTCTGACCGGGGCGCGGCCAGGTCTGGAGACAGGGCGCGACCCGGCACTCGGAACAGATCCGTGCCCGGCTTTCGGAGCGGGGCGCAGCCCAGGACTCGGACCGGGCGGAGCAAGACTCAGCCACTCCTCTCGGTCCGGGCCGGGCGGGGCACGGCCCGACACTCGGAACAGATCCGCGCCCGACTCACGGAACGGGGCACAGCCCAGGACTCGGACCGGGCGGAGCAAGACTCAGCCACTCCTCTCGGTCCGGGCCGGGCGGGGCACGGCCCGACACTCGGAACAGATCCGCGCC
>NZ_JBITJV010000002.1:179887-272602 GCF_044460385.1 Streptomyces sp. NPDC050121
CCGACTCACGGAACGGGGCACAGCCCAGGACTCGGACCGGGCGCGGAGCAGGACTCAGCCCCGCTCTCGGGACGCGGCGCGGCCCGGGGCTCGGGATGGGGCTTGGGATGGGGGCCGGGGGCGGGGCTCGGCCGTGGGTCGGCGCAGGGCGGGGTGGGGTTGTTTTGGGGGCGGGGTGGGTTTCGGGGTGGGCATATTGTTACTGCGGGGTTTTGTCCTCGTGGTCCGGCGCTGCATGATGGCTGACCGGTGTCGTCCCCAAGACGCCGGTAGGGCCTGCCCTACGCCGCCGCCGATTCGGAGACCTGGACGTGCCCAGCAAGAAGGCCCTCATCCGCCGCCCCAGCCCGCGCCTCGCCGAAGGCCTGGTGACGCATGTCGAGCGGGAGAAGGTCGACGTGGAGCTCGCCCTGGAGCAGTGGGAGGCGTACGCCGAGGCGCTGCGGACGCACGGTTGGGAGACCGTCGAGGTCGATCCGGCCGACGACTGCCCGGACTCCGTCTTCGTCGAGGACACGGTGGTGATGTACAAGAACGTCGCCCTGATCGCCCGCCCGGGCGCCAAGTCACGGCGCGAGGAGACCATCGGGGTCGAGGAGGCCGTGGCGCGCCTCGGCTGCTCGGTGAACTGGATCTGGGAGCCGGGCACCCTGGACGGCGGTGACGTCCTCAAGGTCGGCGACACGATCTACGTCGGCCGGGGCGGGCGGACCAACGCGGCCGGCGTCCAGCAGGTGCGGGCCGCCTTCGAACCGCTCGGGGCGCGGGTCGTGGCCGTACCGGTGAGCAAGGTGCTGCACCTGAAGTCGGCGGTCACGGCGCTGCCCGACGGCACGGTGATCGGGCACATCCCCAAGGTGGACCGGCCTTCGCTGTTCCCGCGTTTCCTGTCGGTGCCCGAGGAGGCCGGCTCGCACGTGGTGCTTCTCGGCGGCCCGCACGTGCTCATGGCGGCCAGCGCGCCGAAGACGGCGGACCTGCTCGCCGATCTCGGTCACGAGCCCGTCGTGGTCGACATCAGCGAGTACGAGAAACTCGAGGGCTGTGTGACGTGCCTCTCGGTGCGGCTGCGCGACCTGTACGCCTGAACGGGTGAGCGGATCACCTTTTCAGCCCTGGGACCTGCGGATCCCGGGGCTGTTCGGCCTGCCCCGAATCACCCGGCGAAACACGGCTGATCAGCGATCTTTACAGCATCCTTAGCCGACGGCTTCGTAACCTACGGGTTCGTAGCCTACGATCCCGTAAGTTCCGGCCTCGCTCGCCGGATTGTTCCACTCCGCTTCACGTCCCCTGGAGTACCCGTGACGATCACCTCCCCTCACCTCGGCAGCCCAGCCGTCTGGACCGACGCCAAGCTGCTGTACGCGCTGGAGGAAGTGGTCGAGACCGAACTCAACCGGCACCTGAAGGTCACCAAGGACTGGATGCCGCACGAGTACGTGCCGTGGTCCGACGGTCGCAACTTCCCCGGCTTCTTCGAGGACGGCGAAGCCTGGGACAAGGAGCAGTCGAAGGTCACGGAGATCGGCCGGATCGCGCTGGTCGTGAACCTCCTGACCGAGGACAACCTGCCCAGCTACCACCACGAGATCGCCTCGCTCTTCGGCCGGGACGGCGCCTGGGGCACCTGGGTGCACCGCTGGACGGCCGAGGAGGGCCGGCACGGCATCGTGATGCGCGACTACCTGCTCGCCTCGCGTGCCGTGGACCCGGACAAGCTGGAGCAGTTCCGCATGGCCCACATGAGCGAGGGCTTCGAGTCGGACAACCGGCACTCGATGCTGCACTCGGTGGCCTACGTCGCCTTCCAGGAGCTCGCGACCCGCGTCTCGCACCGCAACACCGGCCACCAGTCCGGCGACCCGATCTGCGACCGCATGCTGGCGCGCATCGCGACCGACGAGAACCTGCACATGGTCTTCTACCGGAACCTGCTGAAGGCCGCCTTCGAGCTCGCCCCCGACCTCACCATGCAGGCGGTGCGGGACGTCATCGTGAACTTCCGCATGCCCGGCCACGGCATGCCCGGCTTCGAGCGGTTCGCCGCGCAGATGGCCATCGGCGAGGTCTACAACATGCGCATCCACCACGACGACGTCATCCAGCCCGTGCTGCGCTTCCTGAAGGTCATGGACATCGACGGTCTCGGCCCCGAGGGGCAGCGGGCGCAGGAGGAGATCGGCCTGTACATGGGCGGTCTGGACGCGGAGGCCCTGAAGTTCGACGAGAAGCTGGCCGCACGCAAGGCCCGCATGGCGGCCCGCGCCGCGGGCTGACCGCCCTCTCGTCCCACCGGTCCCACGAACGGCTCGCGCAGGAAACCGAATCCGGCGCGGGCCGTTCGGGCTGTCCGGACGCAGAGGCATCGCCGCGTCCCGGTGGTGGCCGGCCAACGTGTTGTGGGGAGCGGTCAGGCCGCGCGGCAGAGCGCCGCCCGCCTGTCGGCCGCCGCGGCCCGGGCCACGGCGGCCGGGACGGGACGGACGGCTCGGACGGTGGCCGCGACCTGCGAGCGGTGCCGCGCGAAGACGACGAGGCGCAGCACCGCGAACCGCGCGACACCGGCGAGTGCGGAGGCGGACAGGTAGACGACCTGTTCGAGCACCGCGCCGGGCGCCGCCACCAGTTGCCGCAGGAAAAGCATCGCCACACAGGTCACCGCATACGCGGCCACCGCGGACCCGGCCGACTGCGCATGCTGGCGCCAGGTCGCGCGACCGCCCGCGCCGAAGGTGAAGCGGGCGTGCAGCTCGGTGGCGAGCAGCGTGGACCCCGCGGTGACCAGGGCGTTGGCCAGCACCCAGGGAAGCCACAAGCCGAGGGCCGCCACGGCGAAGCTGGAGGCGAGCCCCACTCCGCCGCCGCAGAGCACGAAGCGGGCGAAGGCGGTGGAGGCCGCGGGTGTCGCCGAATGCTGAACCCGCGCTGCCTGAATCCGTGCTGCCTCCATGATCCACCCCCCTCGATCGCCCACTTCGCCGAACGTGCGTCCTTCGCCCCGCGAGGCCCCCACCCCATTGTTTCCCATGAGGGAAAAGCTACGTTGCATTCACCCATTCAGCAACGCAATTGTTGCGCATGAATGGCATCAGTGCAGTTCACGATAGGTAAATCGTTGCAATGAGTCCATCGTCAACGCAACAGGCACACCCTTGCTCGTTGCAATGGATCGGAGACGAACGCTACCCCGGGGGATGATGACCCCCGGATCCTAACCGCACCCCCGCGACGCGGTCTCTCGGATTTCGGGGTCAGCGCGACGTACGGGTCAGTGTGCCGTGCGCCTGATCTGCAGGCGTTCCTTCTCGGACAGTCCGCCCCAGACGCCGAAGCGTTCGTCGTTGGCCAGGGCGTAGTCGAGGCAGGCGGTCCGCATCTCGCACATGCCGCAGATGCGCTTCGCCTCCCGCACGGAACTGCCGGGCTCGGGGAAGAAGAAGTCCGCGCCGGTCTGCGCGCACAGCGCTTCCCGCTGCCAGGCGAGGTCGGGTGTGGGAATCGTGTCGGTGTACATGGCGAGAATCGTGCCCCGCGGCGAAAAACGTTCCATCAACGCCGCATATACGCGCCGCGGCACGGCCCCGGCCGCCCCGATGATGCCCCGGCGACGACTACGAGGCACGGCGGCGCGCGGAACGCACGGACCCGCTTCCCGCCCGTCTTCCCTCACGCCTCCCCGCCCGTCGTCATGCCCCGGCAGCGATTGTCAGTGGGCGGTGCCAGACTCGGCAGTGCAGAGAACGGGACCCCTTCGAGGAGGGCAATGATGCTCACCACCCGTTTCGTCAACGGCGCTCCCAACTGGATCGACGTCGGCACGTCCGACATCGACGGCGCCACCTCCTTCTACGGCGCGCTCTTCGGCTGGCGCTTCCAGTCGGCAGGGCCCGACGCCGGCGGCTACGGCTTCTTCCAGCTGGACGGGAAGACCGTGGCGGGCGGCGTGCAGACGACTCCCGAGCAGGGCCCGCCGTCGTGGACGGTGTACTTCCAGACACCGGACGCGGAGTCCACGGCCAAGGCCGCCGAACAGGCCCACGGCAGGGTGTTCTTCCCACCGATGGACGTGATGGGCCAGGGCACGATGGCGGTCCTCGCCGACCAGGCGGGCGTGCCGTTCGGCATCTGGCAGCCGGCGCTGACCAAGGGCGTGGACGTGGCGAACGAGCCCGGCTCCCTGTGCTGGGTCGAGCTGTACACGCCGGACATCGCCGCGGCGGCCGCCTTCTACAACACGACACTGGGTCTGGAGACCTCGGCCGTCCCCTTCCCGGGCGGCACGTACACCTGCGTCAACCCCGCCGGCGCCGGGGAGGAGGCGATGTTCGGCGGGATCGTCCCGCTGGCCGACGATCCGACGGAGGCCGAGTCGGCGCCGTACTGGCTGCCGTACTTCGAGGTCACCGATGTGGACGCGGTCGTCGCCAAGGCGGAGGAACGGGGCGCCAGAACGCGGATGCCCGCCACGGACGTCCAGGGCGTGGGCCGTATCGCCAAACTCGCCGACCCGTACGGCGCACGCTTCGCGGTGATCAAGAGCGTGCCGCAGGAGACGTGAGGCGGTGAGGGACGGGCCGGGCTACGCCGAAGTGCGGCGCACCACCGTGGTCGGCAGGATCACGCCGCCCGGTTCGTCGTCGGCGGTGTGCCGGTCGAGGCGGCGCAGCAGGAGGCGGGCCATGATCCGGCCCATCTCCTCGATGTCCTGACGGACCGTCGTCAGCGGCGGGTCGGTCTGTTCGGCGACGGGCAGCATGTCATCGAAGCCGACCACCGCGACGTCCTCCGGCACGCGCCGTCCGCTCTCGCGCAGGACGCGCAGGGCGCCCGCGGCGGTGAGGTCGTTGGCGGCGAACACGGCGTCGACGTCGGGGCAGCGGTCGAGGAGTTCGCGCATGGCCCGCTCGCCGCCGCCGGGGGTGAAGTCGCCCTCTACGACGAGCCGCGGATCGGTGTCGCCCATGACCTCCCGGTACCCGTCGAGCCGGTCCGCCGCGGACGTCTGGTCGAGGGGGCCGGTGAGGTGTGCGATACGGGTCCGGCCGAGGCCGGCCAGCAGGCGTACGGCCTCGCGGGCGCCGCCGCGGTTGTCGCTGTCGACATACACCACGTCCCGTGTGCCGTCGCTCCATCCGGGTCGGCCACCGAACACGGTCGGGACGCCGGCGCCCTGGATCAGGCCGGGGAGCGGGTCGTCGAGGTGCAGGGAGAAGACCAGCGCCCCGTCGACATGATGGCCGGCGAGGTAGCGGGCGACCCGCGCGTGGTCGTCGCGGCCTTCGGTGAGCAGCAGCACGAGCTGGTTGTCGTGGGCCGTCAACTCCTTGCTGATGCCGCGAAGTTGAAGCGCGAAGAAGGGGTCTGCGAAGACCCGGGTCTCCGGTTCGGCGATGACGACGGCGACGGCGTCGTGCCGCTTCGTCACCAGACTGCGCGCGGCCTGGTTGGGGACGTACCCGAGTTCCTCCACAGCCCGCCGGACCCGCTCCACGAGCGGCTCCCGGACGCCGTCCCCGCCGTTGACGACTCGTGACACGGTCGCCCGGGAGACCCCGGCCCGCGCGGCCACGGCCTCCAGGGTGGGACGCGGCACTGTCTCGGTCACTTCGGAGCTCCTCCTGGCCGGCTGCCGATCAGGATAGCTCCGGGCCACGAGCACGGTGAGAGCGCTCTCGCCGTCGGTCCTCAGTGCCGGTGCGTCTCGGGTGTCCTGTCCGTGTCGCCCGACTCCCCCGCCGCGTGCGGCTCGTGCGGCCCGTGCGGCTCGTACTCGGGGATCGTGCCGTCGGGCTTCTTCACCAGGAACAGTCCGACCATCCCCATGTCTGAGTGGCTCTGCACATGGCAGTGGTACATCCACGCGCCCGCGCCCACTCCCTCCCCCGCGAGCACCTGGAAGCCGAAGGAGTCGGCGGGGCCCACGATCTTGTTGTCGATGACCTGGCTGGGGTCGTCGGGGCCGGTGAGCATGCCGGTGCGGTTGTCGGCCCATCGATGACCGTGCATATGGAAGGTGTGGTAGTACTCGCCGTGCGTGATCACCACGAACTCGACCCGGTCGCCCACCGTCGCCTCGAAGTCGGGGCCCTGGTGGCCCGAGTGGGCGGGTCTGTTGTTGATCGTCATGTCGTTGAAGACGATCGTGTGGGTCACATCGGGCAGGACGTCGCCCTTGCGCCGGACGATCACCGGCCCGTACAGGCCCTTGCGGATGCCGCCCGTGCCGTGTTCCGTTCCGACGACGTGGTCGTGGTAGTGCCAGTAGCCCGCGCTGCCCGCCCGCCAGGTGCCGTCGGCGCGGCGGTCGGGGGCGTGGGTGCGCCAGGTGTAGGTGCGGGTGCCGCCGGGTTCGACGTCACTCCCGTTCAACTTCGTTCCGTCGCTGGACACTTCGTAGTCCAACCCGTGGACGTGCAGACTCACCGCCACATCCAGGGTGTTCTCGAACTCGATGTGGACGGTGTCGCCCTCGTTGAGTTCGATGAGCGGCCCGGGGATGGTCGCCCTGCCCTTCTCGAAGCCGTAGCCGAACTGCCCGTCGGGGAGCTTCTCGGCGTACAGCTTGAGATGTCTGACCGCTCCCCCCGGCGGCGCGAACGTCGCCGGCTGATCGGCGCTCACCGCCTCCGGGCCCAGGGACAGCGATGTCGCGACGGCGGCGCCGCCCAGCAGCACCCGGCGGTTGAACCCGCGTCTGTCCATGCCGAACTCCCCACCCTGGTACGGAATTTGCGACGATGAAGAAGACGTGCCCGTGATGAACCTGTGAGACGGTACCGGTCGTTCCGCAGTTTCTCCACACCCAGGACAAAGTTCGTGCCATTGCGGCCATAGGTATTGGCGAGTCACGCAAAGGGGTCTAGCTTCCTTGGCGCTGTCGCTGTGACCGAGGAGGTGCCCATGCACTTACGAGGGTTGAGCACGAAAAGACGAATCCGGGTGACGACCGTGGCGTGCGGGACGCTCGTCGCCGGCCTGCTGTCCGCGCCCGCCGCGGACGCGCGCCCGGCCCCGGATCCACCCCTGACAACGATGTCCGTGAAGTCGCCGCCGGGCGGCGCGAACGTACGTGTGCTGATCTTCCACGGGTCGGCCGCGGCCGGGGACGAGTCCCCGGTCGTGAACGCCGGGATCGAGGCCATCGAGCGGATCGGTCTGTCCGGACCGGCGGACCAGCGGTTCGCGGTCGAGGCCACCGACGACGCCTCGGTGTTCACCGACGGTACGGAACTGGGCCGTTACAACGCGGTCGTGTTCCTGACCGGCGGCGGTGACGTCCTCGACCCGGAGCAGGAGGCGGGCCTGGAGGCGTATATGGAGGCCGGCGGCGGGTTCGTCGGCCTTCACGACGCGGCCCGCGCCGAGCCGTACTCGAACTGGTTCACCGGTCTGATCGGCGCCCGCCCGGCCGCGTCGAGTCCGACGGCCGTTCAGCGGGCGACCGTTGAGGTCGGCGACCGACGGAATCCGGCCACCAAGGAGCTGCCGCTGGAATGGAAACGCCCGGACCTGTGGCCGAACTGGGTGAAGAACCCGTCCGGCGACGTGCACACCGTGGCCCGGGTGCGCGAGTCGACGTACCAGCCCGGCGCAAGCGCCAACGGCGCGGACCACCCGGTCAGTTGGTGCCGGGACTACGACGGCGGGCGCTCTTTCTACACGGGCATGGGCGGCACGGTGTCGTCGTACGACGAGGTCGACTTCCGTGCGCATCTGCGCGGCGCGCTGCTGTGGACGACCCGGCTGGTGCAGGCGGACTGCAAGGCGACCATCACCGGGAACTACAAGGCGGAGCGGCTGACCCAGCCCAACCAGCCTGGGCAGAGCGACCAGATCGGCGAACCGCACGGCCTGGTCACCGCGCCCGACGGTCGGGTCCTCTACATCGGGCGGGGCGGCGCCGACTCCTCCCAACCCGTGATCACCGACTGGAACAATCCGAACGTCGGCAAGGGCAAGGGGCAGATCCACGTCTACGACCCGGCGACCAAGAAGGTCACCCTGGCCGGGGAGTTGACGGTTTTCGGCAACAAGGGCGGCGGGGACGAGCTGATCAAGGTCGAGGAAGGGCTTCTCGGTATCGAGCTCGACCCGCGGTTCGAGCAGAACGGCTGGGTGTACCTGCACTACACACCCCACTCGGGCGTCAACCGTGAGACCCGGATGGCCGAGCGGCGCGTCTCCCGTTTCACGCTCGACCCCACCACGAACCGGCTCGACCTGAACAGCGAGAAGGTGCTGCTCAAGTGGCCGGTGCAGGTACACAGTTGCTGTCACGCCGGGGGCGGGATGTCCTGGGACTCGAAGGGCAACCTGTACATCGCCACCGGTGACAACAACTCCAGTGGTTTCAGCGACGGTTACTCCGGAAACAACCCGCAACCGAACTTCAGGGGAGTGTCCTTCGCCGACGCGCGCCGCACCGCCGGAAACACCAACAACCTCAACGGCAAGATCCTGCGCATCCACCCGGAGGCCGACGGCACATACACGCTTCCGGCGGGGAACCTCTTCACGGGCCGGGAGACCGCCGAGGGCGGCGGCAAGACGCGCGGCGAGATCTATGTGATGGGCGTCCGCAACCCCGCGCGGATCTTCGTCGACCGCACGACCGACATCCTGTACGCGGGCTGGGTCGGTCCCGACGCCGGCGACCCGTCGACGACGTGGGGGCCGGCGAAGTACGACACGTTCGCCGTCATCACCCAGGCGAGCAACCGGGGTTGGCCGTACTGCATGGGCAACAAGCAGCCCTACCGGGACCGCAACCTGCCCGATCCCTCGCAGCCGCTGGGCTGGTACGACTGCGACCACCCGAAGAACGAGTCGCCGAACAACGACGGCCTGGTCAACCTGCCGCCGATCACCGGGAACAACATCTGGTACTCGCCCCAGGGCGGCGCACCCGACTACCCGCGCGACGCGAGCGGCGTCCCCTCGTACCGCAAGGACCAGGCGACCTACCGGCTGCCGTGGCTCAAGGGCGGCGGGCAGGCCGCGATGAACGGGCCCGTCTACCGTTACGACGCCACGAGCGCGAGCGCGGCCAAGTGGCCCGCGTACTGGGACGGCAAGTGGTTCGTCGGCGACTTCTACGACGCCGACCAGCCGCGCAACGCCGTGGTCATGGACCCGAAGACGCAAGGGTCGGGCGGTCTGCCGGTGCACTCGGAGTCGCTGAAGAAGATCGTGCCCGTCGGCAACGACGGCATCAAGAACCTGATGGACTGGAAGTTCGGTCCGGACGGCGCCCTGTACGTCCTCGACTACGGCCGCGGCTTCTTCACCTCGGACGCCAAGTCGGCGCTGTGGCGGGTCACTTACACCGGCGGCGGTCCGACACCGGCCGTCGGCGAACTGGCGGGGGGAGCGCGGTGAAACGGCGAACACGGCAACGAAGAATCTGGCCGGTCCTCTTGGCGGCCGTACTGATGATGCTCGGACTGCAGGCGGCACCGACGACGGCAGCGGCGGCACAGTCCGAACCGGCGGCTGCCGCCCAGGTGCTCACCTGGACCGCGGGCGACGGCATCACCGCGTACGTGTCGGCGCCGACCACGGCGGTGGCGGGTCAGGCGACGATCGTCTTCGAGAACAGCGCGGCCACCGGCAACACCACCGGCATGCCCCACACGTTGACGTTCGTCACGAACGATCCCGAGTTCAACGACGACGTCACGCTGAACATCCTGGCCAACCCGAACGACGACATGGGCGGCCGCCACACCGCCGAGGTCACCCTCACGCCGGGCCGCTACTTCTACCACTGCACGATCCCCGGCCACGGCCAGATGCAGGGCATTCTCGTGGTCACCGAGGGCGGCGGCGAGGACACGACCGCGCCCGAGACGGCTGCGCAGGTCACCGGCACACAGAACGCGCAGGGCGAGTACGTCGGCTCGGCGAGTGTCGCGATCGGCGCGACGGACGACGGCGGGTCCGGCGTCGACAGCATTCAGTACGCCGTCGACGACCTGGCCGGCTGGATCCCGTACACCGCCCCCGTCGTCGTCGACCAGGTCGGCGCCCACCGGGTCCGCTACCGGGCGTTCGACAAGGCGGGCAACGTCTCGGCCGAGAAGAGCGTCGCGTTCACGGTCGTCGCCCGGCCCTCCGACGACACGGCGCCACCGGACACCTCCGCGACAGTGACCGGTGAGCAGAACGCCGACGGGACGTACGTCGACATGGCCACCGTCACCGTGTCCGCCTCCGACACCGGCTCCGGGGTCAACACCATCGAGTACGCGGTGAACTCCGGTGCCTGGCAGCGCTATACGGCGCCCGTGATGGTGCACCAGGCGGGCGCCCACACGGTGCGCTACCGGGCCACCGACAAGGCGGGCAACGTGTCCGCCGACAAGGACGTCCGGTTCACGGTGGTCGCGGCGGCCCCGCAGGACACCACGCCCCCGGTGACCGGCGTGACCGTCGACGGCACGAAGAACTCCGACGGGGCGTATGTCGGCAACGCCAAGGTGACCGTGAGCGCGACGGACGCGGGCGGGTCGGGTGTCGACCGGATCGAGTATTCGCTCGACAGCGGACCGTACCTCGCCTACATCGCACCGGTGACCGTCGACCGGGCCGGTCCGCACACCCTCGCCTACCGGGCCATCGACAAGGCGGGCAACACCTCCACCGCGCGCACGGTCACCTTCACGGTGGTGTCCAGTCACGTCCCGGCCCCCAACTGCCCCGAGTTCGACGAGCGGTTGACGGTCATCGTGGGCACGGTCGACTCCGGGGTGCCGAACCGGCTGACCGACAGCCGGTGCCGCATCAACGAGTTGATCGAGGACGAGAAGGAGTGGACGTCCCACGCGCTGTTCCTCAAGCACGTGAAGACGGTCCTGGACAAGCTGTTCGCCGACGGGGTCGTCGACGGCCGCGAGTACGACGCGATCCAGCAGGCGGCCCGCGAGTCCGGGATCGGCACGCCCGGCCAGACCGAGGGCTACCGCACCATCCTCGACGGAACCGCGGAGTCGTTCGCGCGATGGCAGCAGGTGGGCGGCGGCTCGTTCGCACTGAACGCCGACGGGTCGATCACCTCCGGCACGACACGGGACGGACTCGGCATGCTGTGGTTCCCGCAGCGCAAGTACGGCGACTTCTCGCTGAAGCTGCAGTGGCGCGACGACGCGCCCGGCACGGGCAACGCCAACTCCGGTGTGCTCGTGCGCTTCCCGTGGGTCCATGACCACCCCGAGGAGCCGCGGCCGGAGTGGGTCGCCATCAAGTACGGCCACGAGGTGCAGGTGCTCGACCGGCCCGACGGCGACATGTACAAGACGGGCTCGGTGTACGGCTTCGACCGGGTGGGACTCGCCGGGGCCGGCGTCACGCAGAAGGGCACCTGGAACGACTACGAGATCCGGGTGGTCGACCAGCACTACTCGGTCTTCCGCAACGGCGTGCTCATCAACGAGTTCGACAACATCGGCGGCCAGGAGTTCTCCCCGCCCCGCTCGGACGACCCGGGCACGGACGGACGGCGGTTCGCGTCCGGCTACATCGGGCTCCAGGTGCACAGCACGACGGACGTCGTCTCGTACCGGGACGTCCGGATCAAGGAGTTGTAGCGTCCGGAGGAGGCGCCTCGGCCTCGGCCGGGGACGCCTCCTTCTTCGCCCGGCTCGGCTGCACCCGCTTCGGCTCCCCCGGCATCTTCGGGTACTCCGGCGGATACGGCAGATCGCCCAGCCCGTGGTCGTGTTCGTCCCGGCGGGCGAGTTCGAGCAGGGCCTCCAGCGAGAAGCGGTGATCGTCCATGTCCGTGTGCACATCGCCGAGTTCGGCGAAGCGTGCGGGCATGGTGGCGATGTCGAAGTCCCGCGGGTGCGCGATCCCGACCTCGTCCCAGCTCAGAGGCGCCGACACGGGGGCGTGCGGGAGGGGGCGCACGGAATAGGCGGAGGCGATCGTGCGGTCCCTGGCCGTCTGGTTGTAGTCCACGAAGATGCGTTCGCCCCGCTCCTCCTTCCACCACTTGATGGTCACGTGGTCCGGCATCCGCCGTTCCAGCTCCCGGCCCACGGCGATGGCGGCGCGCCGGACCTGGGTGAAGGTCCATCTCGGCTCGATCGGCACGAAGACATGCAGGCCGCGGCCGCCGGAGGTCTTGGGGAAACCGCGCAGGCCGCCGAACTCGTCGAGGACGGCGCGCAGTTCGTGGGCGGCGCGGACGGCGTCGTCGAAGTCGGTGCCGGGCTGCGGGTCGAGGTCGACGCGCAGTTCGTCGGGGTGGTCGACGTCGGTGCGGCGGACGGGCCAGGGGTGGAAGGTGAGGGTGCCGTACTGGGCCGCCCACAGGACGGCCGCCTCCTCCGTCGGGCACATCTCGTCCGCGCTGCGCCCGCTCGGGAAGGTGATGTGGGCGGTCGGGATCCAGTCGGGCATGTTCTTCGGCGCCCGCTTCTGGAAGAAGGACTCGCCGGTCACACCCTCCGGGTAGCGCTCCAGGGTGGTGGGGCGGTTGTGCAGGGCGCGCAGGATGCCGGGGGCGACCGCCTGGTAGTAGCGGGCGAGGTCCAGCTTGGTGAAGCCGCGTTCCGGGAAGAACACCTTGTCCGGACTGGACAGCCGTACCGTCCGCCCGGCCACTTCCAGTTCCACCGCATCACCCATGCGAGCCACGGTAGACATACCTCCGAGACCTCGCATCAGCTCGGATCGGCTTGCCTCGGCCATCGGGCGGCATCCGGTCGCACACCGGGCGCCGCGCGCGAGAGGCGCGCAGAATCGGAGGATGGATCTGCCGGTGATGCCACCCGTGAAGCCGATGCTCGCCAAGTCGGTGACGGCTATTCCGCCGGGCATGCAGTACGAGGCGAAGTGGGACGGCTTCCGGGCGATCGTGTTCCGCGACGGGGACGAGGTCGAGCTGGGCAGCCGTACCGGGAAACCGCTTACCAGGTATTTCCCCGAGCTGGTGGAGGCGCTGCGGGAGCGGGTGCCGGAGCGCTGTGTGCTGGACGGGGAGATCGTGATCGCACGGGAGGGCCGGCTCGACTTCGACGCGCTCACGGAGCGCATCCACCCGGCGGACTCCCGGGTGCGCACGCTGGCCGAGCGGACCCCGGCGTCCTTCGTCGTGTTCGACCTTCTGGCGCTGGCCGACAAGGCGCTGCTCGACGTGCCCCTGAGCGACCGGCGGGACCTGCTGACCAGGGCGCTGGCCGGGGTCACCCCACCCGTGCACGTGGCGCCGGCGACGACCGACGTCGAGGTGGCCCGGCAGTGGTTCGAGGAGTACGAGGGCGCGGGCCTGGACGGCGTGATCGCGAAACCGCTCACCCTGCGTTACCTCCAGGACGAGCGTGCCATGTTCAAGGTCAAGCACGAGCGCACCGCGGACGTCGTGGTCGCCGGATACCGCTTCCACAAGAGCGGGCCGGTCGTGGGCTCGCTGCTGTTGGGCCTGTACGACGACCGGGGCACGCTGCAACACGTGGGCGTGTCCGCCGCGTTCCCGATGAAACGCCGGGCGGAGCTGGTCGAGGAGCTGGAACCGCTGCGCATGCAGGACGCGGCGAGCCATCCGTGGGCGGCCTGGTCCCAGGAGGCCGCCCACGAGACGGCCCGACTGCCGGGGGCGCCGAGCCGTTGGTCGGGCAAGAAGGACCTGTCCTGGGTGCCGCTGCGGCCCGAACGGGTGGCCGAGGTGGCGTACGACCACATGGAGAACGGGGCACGGTTCCGGCACACGGCCCGCTTCCGTCGCTGGCGTCCGGACCGCACCCCGCAGAGCTGCACGTACGCGCAGTTGGAGGAACCGGTGCGCTACGACCTGGCGGAGATCCTGGGGCCGGCGCCGAAGAGCTGATCAGACCGGCTCACGGCGTCATCAGGACCTTCACCGCGCCGTCCTGCTTGCGCTGGAACATCTCGTACGCGTGCGGGGCGTCCTCGAGCGGCACGCGGTGGGTGGCGAAGTCGTCGACGCCGAGGGGGTCCTCGTCGGTGAGGTACGGCAGGATGTCGTCGCTCCAGCGGCGCACATTGGCCTGGCCCATGCGGATCTGGAGCTGCTTGTCGAACAGGGTGAGCATCGGCAGCGGGTCGGCCGTGCCGCCGTAGACGCCGACCAGGGAGAGGGTCCCGCCGCGACGCACCAGCTCGATGGCGGTGTGCAGGGCGGCCAGGCGGTCGACGCTGAAACGTTCCGCAAGCGGTCCGCTCAGTTTCCGCGGCAGCAGGGCGGAGGCGTTCTGGATCATGCGAGCGGCCGCGCTGCCGTGCGCCTCGGTGCCGACGGCGTCGATCACGGCGTCGGGGCCGCGGCCGTCGGTCTCGTCGCGGATCGCGGTGACCAGCTCCTTCTCGCTGTCGAAGCTCCTCAGGTCGTACGTCTCGACGCCCCGCGCGCGGGCCCGGCGCAGCCGGTCGCCCACCAGGTCGATGCCGAAGACCCGGCCCGCGCCGCGCACCTGGGCGACCCGGCAGGCCATGTCGCCGATGGGGCCGAGGCCGAACACGGCGACGCTGCCGCCCTGCGGGACGTCCGCGTAGGCGACCGCCTGCCAGGCGGTGGGCAGGACGTCGGAGAGGTAGACGTAACGGTCGTCGGGCGGCCCCTCGGGCACCTTGATGGGCCCGAACTGGGCCTGTGGCACGCGCAGATACTCGGCCTGGGCGCCCGGCACCGCGCCGTAGAGGCGGGTGTAGCCGAACAGGGCGGCGCCCATGCCCTCGCCGGTGACCTGGGTGGTCTCGCACTGGGTGGGCAGCGCGTTCAGACACATCCAGCAGTTGCCGCAGGCGATCTGGAACGGCACCACCACCCGGTCGCCGGCCTTGAGGTCGGGCACCCCGGCGCCGACCGCCTCGACGATGCCCATGGGCTCGTGGCCGAGGATGTCGCCCGGGGTCATGAACGGGGTGAGCACCTCGTACAGGTGCAGATCGGAGCCGCACAGGCCGCTGGACGTGATGCGGATGACGGCGTCCGTCGGTTCCTGGATCGTCGGGTCGGGCACGGTGTCCACCCGTACGTCGCGCTTGCCCTGCCAGGTCACTGCCTTCATCGTGCCGCGCTCCCTCCGCCGGCCGGTCCGGCCCGGCGGGTCCGGGGGCACCGGGTCCTGGCTGCGGCCCGGGTACCCGGGCGCCCGGTCCCGAACCGCCGTGGCGGCCGGTCACGGTCACGGATGGCCACTGTCGAACGGATGAGCGCACAATCAAGACAGGGAACGGGGGTGGCCATGACGGACACGAGTCGTTCGAGACGCACGGGGCGGCGCGCGGGGCGCCTGGGGCACGTCCGGCCGCCGGCTGCGGTCGCGCTGTCGGCAGCGGCGCTGGCCGCCGCCCTGACGGTCTCGCTCGCCGCGGGCTGCACCTCCTCCCACGAGACCTCCCGGCCCGACGACGGCCGGAGCGCGTCGCAGAGCCCGGGTACGACCGGCCCCGGCACCGGCTCGGTGCTCGCCGTGAAGATCGACAACGCGCCGGGCGCCCGACCGCAGACCGGCCTCGACGCGGCGGACGTCGTGTACGCCGAGCAGGTCGAGGGCGGGCTGAGCCGGCTGATGGCCGTGTACGCGACGAGGCTGCCGGCGGCCGTCGGCCCGGTGCGCAGCGCCCGCGAGTCCGATCTGGAGCTACTGCGCCAGTTCGACCGGCCGGTGCTGGCGTTCTCCGGGGCGCAGGGCAAGCTGCTGCCGCTGATCGACCGGGCGCCGCTGGACGCCGTCACTCCCGAGAAGGCGTCCGGCGCCTACTACCGCGGCACGGACCGGGCCGCTCCGCACAACCTGTACCTGCGGCCGAGCCGGCTGCTGCCCGCCGCGCCGGGCGCCGCCGCGCTGACCACGGGCTTCCGTCACGGCGCCGCGCCCGCCGGCGGCAGGGCGGAGCGCTCGCAGACCGTGCGCTACCCGGCGGCTCGCTTCACCTTCACCTGGTCCGCGAGCCGGGCACGCTGGCTGGTCTCGATGGACGGCACACCGAGTGTGACGGCCGCCGGGCAGCCGGTGGCGCCGGCCACGGTGGTGGTGCAGTACGTGACGGTGCGCGCGTCGCGTTTCCACGACTTCCTCGGCAACAACACGCCGTACACCGAGACGGTGGGGGCGGGGAAGGCCGAGGTGCTGCGCGACGGACGCGTCTTCGACGTGAGCTGGAAGCGGGCGACGGCCACGGACGGCACGGACTTCACCGCCGACGACGGAAAGCCCGTCGCGTTCGCCGAGGGCCAGGTGTGGGTCGTGTTCGTGAAGGCGCCGTAGCCGTCAGTTCTGGGCGATGACGGGCTCCGCCGGGTTGCGCAGGCCTTCCGCCGCGTCCGAGACCCTGCGGATGAGGTCGAAGAACTGGGCCTGTTCCTCGGCGGTGAGCGGCGCGAGGAAGACCTGGTTCATCCGGGCCGTGCGCACGGCCAGCTTGCGGTGGGTGCGCAGGCCGTCATCGGTGAGGCGGAGCAGGAAACGGCGGCCGTCCTGCGGGTCGCGCACCTTGTCCAGCAGCCCACGGCGGCCGAGCCGGCTGATGACCTCGGCGATGGTCGACCGGTCGAGACCGACCCGCTCCCCCACGGTGCGCTGGTCCAGTCCCGGCTCGGCGACGAGCGCGTTCAGGACCGCGAACTGCGGCGATGTGGTGTCCTCGGAGACCATCGTGTTCCACAGGAGGTAGTGCGCCTGCTGCAGCCGCCGGGCCAGATGCCCGGGGTGGGTCGTGAGGTCCAACGCGGCCATGTGCACTCCCACTGTCCGAATTAGTCGGTGCACTGAACAATACCTGGCGTCCAGTGCGGCCCGCGAGTGATCGTCGTCCAACGAGGCCTTGACGGTTGCGCGCGCCGATGGCAGCGTGAGGCATCTCGCTGAAATACTCAGTGCGCTGATTAATTCGCGGAGATGAGGCTGCACGGATGGACGAGGTGGTCGCCACGGCCCTGGAGGCGGTGGCCGATGTCGGCAACTCCCACGCCACCGCCCTGCTGCTCGTGGGCAAGGAGGGACTGCAGACCACCGGCCGCGAGCTGCTCGCCCGTCGGCGGGGCGGCATCGGGGTCGCCGCCCTCCGCATCGGCGTGGGCCAGGGCCTCGCCCTCGTCCTCGAACGACAAGGAACCCAGGAAACGCCATGACTCTCACTCAAGCCGACATCGACCAGGAGATCGCGGCCGAGCACGCCGCGTACGAGAAGCGGCGCGCCGACGGAGCGCCCGTCGAGCACCAGCCGCGCCGCGACTACGCGCCGTACCGTTCCTCCGTCCTGCGCCACCCCAAGCAGCCGCCCGTCGCGATCGATGTCAGCAAGGACCCGGAGCTGGTGGAGCTGGCCTCCCCCGCCTTCGGCGAGCGGGACATCACCGAGATCGACAACGACCTCACCCGGCAGCACAACGGCGAGCCGATCGGTGAACGGATCACGGTTTCCGGCCGGTTGCTGAACCGCGACGGGCGTCCGGTCCGCGGCCAGCTGGTCGAGATCTGGCAGGCCAACTCGGCCGGCCGCTATGCGCACCAGCGCGAGCAGCACGACGCCCCGCTGGACCCGAACTTCACGGGCGTCGGCCGCACACTGACCGACGACAGCGGTTTCTACCGTTTCACCACCGTCCAGCCGGGCCCCTACCCCTGGCGTCAGCACGTCAACGCCTGGCGGCCGGCCCACATCCACTTCTCGCTGTTCGGCACGGCGTTCACCCAGCGGCTCGTGACGCAGATGTACTTCCCGAGCGACCCGCTGTTCCCGTACGACCCGATCATCCAGTCGGTGACGGACGACGCGGCGCGGCAGCGGCTGGTCGCGACCTACGACCACAGTCTGTCGGTGCCGGAGTTCTCGATGGGCTACCACTGGGACATCGTGCTCGACGGGCCGCACGCCACCTGGATCGAAGAAGGGCGCTGACCAGCGATGACGAAGATCGACACGAGCCGTCCGGAGACCGTGCTGCCCACGCCGTCGCACACGGTCGGCCCCTTCTACGGCCATGCCCTGCCGTTCCCCGGCGGCGGTGACATCGCCCCCGTCGGCCACCCGGACACGATCACGCTGCAGGGTCACGTGTACGACGGCGAGGGCAACCCGTTGCCGGACGCGTTTGTGGAGCTGTGGGGCGCGGACCCCGAGGGCAACCTCCCCCAGGTCGACGGCTCGATGCTGCGGGATGCGTCGAGCGGCGGTTTCCTGGGCCGCAACGGCGTCGAGTTCACCGGCTGGGGACGCGTCCAGACGGACGCGGGCGGCCACTGGTCGGCGCGGACGCTGCGGCCGGGCGCGCGCGGGCGCAGCGCCCCGTACCTGAGTGTGTGCGTGTTCGCGCGCGGGCTGCTGGTGCACCTGTTCACCCGGATCTACCTGCCCGGCGACGACGCGGCGCTCGCCGCCGATCCGCTGCTGGAGCAGCTGGACCCGGCGCGCCGCGCCACGCTGATCGCCCAGGACGGCCCGCTGGGCACCTACCGTTTCGACATCCGCCTTCAGGGCGAGGGCGAAACGGTCTTCCTGGAGTTCCAGTGACCCCTGCGCACACCGACGGTCCGTCCGAGACCGGCCTGTCCGAGACCGGCCTGTCCGAGGCCGATCTGCTCTCCCCCGGGTGGACCGGCTCCGCCGCCGCCTCCGCGACCGGTGACCACGCGTTTCTGCGGGCGTTGCTCGACGCGGAGGCCGCGCTGACCCGCGCCCAGGAGACGCTGGGGCTGGCCCCGGAAGGGGCCGGCGCGGCGGTCACCTCGGCGGCCGGCGCCGGCGACTTCGATGTGCGGTCCCTCGCCGAGCGGGCCCGAGGCGGCGGGAACCCGGTGATCCCGCTGGTCGCCGATCTGACGAAGGCGGTCGGCACGCAGTACGGCCCGTACGTCCACCGGGGCGCGACCAGCCAGGACATCATGGACACGGCGATGATGCTGGTGGCGGTGCGCACGCTCGGCCTCGTCCTGGCCGACCTCGACCGCAGTCGGCGCGCGCTGGCCCGGCTCGCCGCCGAGCACCGGGACACGCCGATGCCGGGCCGGACGCTCACCCAGCACGCCGTACCGACGACGTTCGGTCTGAAGGCGGCCGGCTGGCGGTCGCTGGTGCTCGACGCACGCGACCGCGTGACGGCCGTACGGGACACGCTGCCCGCCCAACTCGGCGGAGCGGCAGGGACCTTGGCGGCCTTCACGGCGTACGGCGCCGACGACGCGACCGCCCTGCCCGCCGTGTACGCCCGTGAACTCGGGTTGCGGGCACCACAGTTGCCGTGGCACACCCTGCGCACGCCGATCGCCGACCTCGCCGCCTGTCTGGCCTTCACGGCGGGTGCCCTGGGGAAGGTCGCGACGGACGTCCTCTGCCTCGCCCGCACCGAGATCGCCGAGGTGGCGGAGGGCAGCGGGGGCGGTTCCTCGGCCATGCCGCACAAGGCCAACCCGGTACGGTCCACGCTGATCGCGGCCGCCGCCCGGCGCGCCCCGCAGCTCGCGGCCACGTTGCAGGGGTCCTTGGCGGCGGAGGACGAGCGGCCCGCCGGGGCCTGGCACGCCGAGTGGGAGCCCCTGCGGGATCTGCTGCGGCTGGCCGGCGGGGCCGCCCGGGACGCGGCCGAGCTGACGGAGGGCCTGCGGGTGAACGCGGACGCGATGCGCGCGAACCTCGACCTCACCCACGGGCTGATCGTCTCCGAGCGGCTGTCCGCCGAGCTGTCGGCCGTGCTCGGCCGGGCCCGCGCCAAGGAGCTCCTCACCGAACTCGCCCGCCGCGCCTACGCCGAGGATCGTCCCCTGGTCGAACTCCTCGCCGAGGAACCCGACTTGAAGGACGTCGCGCTCGACGACCTCACCGACCCCGCCCGCTATACCGGCTCCGCCGGAGCCCTCACCGACCGCGCCCTGGAGCGACGTTGACCAAGAAACTGCTCAACCACCGTGCCGAGGGCCCGACTTCCGCGCCCCCGCTGCTGCTCGGCCCCTCGCTGGGCACCTCGTACGTGCTGTGGGACAAGGTGGCGCCGGAGCTGTCCGTCACGCATCGGGTGGTCCGCTGGGACCTGCCGGGGCACGGAGGTTCGGCGGCCGACCTGATCGGTCCCGGGGCCACCGTCGGCGATCTCGCCGAACTGGTGCTGGCGCTCGCCGACTCCCTCGGCCTGGAGCGGTTCGCGTACGCGGGTGTCTCCCTGGGCGGCGCGGTGGGTCTGCAGCTGGCGCTGCACCATCCCGAACGCCTCTCGTCGCTGGCGATGATCTGCTCCTCGGCCCACTTCAACGGGTCGAAGCCGTGGGAGGAGCGGGCCGCGCTGGTGCGCAGGGAGGGTCTGGCGGGGCTCGCCGAGAACGCGAACGCCCGTTGGTTCACACCGGGGTTCACCGTGCCGGAGCTGATCGCCGACCACCGTGACGCGGACCCGGGGGCCTACGCCGCGTGCTGTGACGCGCTGGGCTCGTTCGACCTGCGCGAGCGGCTGCCGGAGATCGCCGTACGGACGCTGCTGATCGCCGGGCGTCATGATCCGGCGACGCCGCCCGCGCATCTGCGGGAGATCGCGGACGCGGTGCCGGGTGCGGCGCTGGTCGAGCTGCCGGGCGCCTCGCACCTCGCGCCCGCCCAGTGTCCCGAGGCCGTGCTGACCGCGCTGCGGGCACATCTCGACGGCGGGGCGAAGCGGGGCATGCAGGTGCGGCGCGAGGTGCTCGGGGACGCGCATGTGGACCGGGCGCAGGCCGGGCAGGACGCGTTCACCGCGCGCTACCAGGACTTCATCTCGCGCTATGCCTGGGGCGAGATCTGGACCGACCCGACGCTCAGCCGCCGCGAGCGCAGCATGATCACACTGACCGCGCTGGTGGCGCACGGCCACTACGACGAGTTGGCCATGCACGTGCGAGCGGCCCGGCGCAACGGGCTCACGCCTGACGAGATCGGCGCGGTCCTGCTGCAGACGGCCGTCTACTGCGGGGTCCCGGCGGCGAACTCGGCATTCGCGACGGCCCAGCGGGTGCTGGCGGAGGAGGACGGGACCGGCTGAGACGCATCCGGCCGCAGCGCCGCAGAGCGTCTGGGAGCTACCTCCGGGTCTGTCCGGGGACGAGGCCCACCTGCGGCGCGCCCAGCCCCTTCAGGGCCAGCTGCGCCTTCTCCGCCAGGCCGTCGGCGCCGCAGGAACGGGCCAGGGTCAGGCCGCGGCCGAGTTCGGACGCCGAGCGCGACAGGATGCCGTACTCCACGCGGGCGGCGGCGTGTTCGTACTGGCAGGGCGAGGACTCCAGATAGGTGACCGCCTGCTGGGCGAGCCGGACCGCGCGCTGGCCGGTCTCCAGGGCGGCGGCGCAGCGCAGGGCCTCGCCGATCGCGGTGTCGGTGCCGAAGCGTTCGGCCTGTCGGCGGGCCTCGATGACGAGCCGGTTCGCGCGGTCCGGGTCCTCGCCGGCCAGGGCCCGGGCGAGGTCGACGGCCCAGGGGCTCATCACCGGGTTGAGGTGGCCGCGGGCGGTGGCGGCCTTCTCGGCGGCTTCCAGTTCGTTGATGCCGTCCTTGACCCGGCCGACGGCCAGCAGCAGCCGGCCGCGCACGGTGCGGGGGTCGGGCAGCACGATCGTCGACGGGTAGGGCGGGGCGAAGCCGTACTGTTCGGCGGTCTCCCAGGCCTCGGCGACCTGGCCGCGGACGAGCAGCGTGTCGACGAGGTTGCAGGTCGCCGACCAGTACAGGGGCAGGCCGCGGCCGACGCGTTCGGCGAGGCGCAGCGATTCCCTCAAGGACTCCTCGGCCTCCTTCAGCCGGCCCCGGCGGCGCAGTCCGACACCGAGGTAGGCGTGCGCCAGGGCGAGATGGCCGCCGCTCCAGCCGACGGAGACGTAGGCGCGCAGGGCCTCGTTGAGGAGGGCGTCAGCGCGGTCGAGCCGGTCGGTGTAGGCGTAGGAGCCGGCCAGCATCATCAGCAGTTCGATGCCCCACTCCTGGTCGGTCCAGCCGAGACCGGGGGCGAGGCGGCCGTTGACGAGGGCGCGGTCGCAGAACTCGACGACCTCCATGGCGTTCTCGCCGTGGATCGCCGCGTCGAAGCCGCGCAGGATGAGCAGGGCGCGCTCGGCGTTGTCCCGGCCGGTGCAGGCCGCGACGAGCGAGGCGAGTTTCTCCGAGCCGCGCAATGAGGCCGCCTCGCCGGCGTGCACGCCCTCCCACATGAGCTGCACGGCCTGCAGTCGCAGCCGGGCGGGTCCGGGGGCGTGCCGGGCGGCCTCCGCCTCGACCGTGCGGACGCCCTCCTCCAGCTGGTCGTTGTGCACGAGCGCCTGGGAGAGGCGGCAGACGGCGTCGACGCGCTCGGCGCCGTCGAGGCCGGGCATGCCGAGTGCCGTGCGCAGGTGTTCGATGGTCCTGGCGGGTGCGGTGAGGAAGGTCGCGGAGCCCAGTTCGTAGAGCACGTGCGCGTGGACGTCGGGGGCGGGCGGTTCCCGCAGAGCCCGTTCCAGACAGCGGCGGGCGGCGTCCGGGGCGCCGACGGCGAGGTGTTCGCGGGCGGCCTCGCGCAGCTGCTCGACGAGTTCCTCGTCGCCCTCCGCGTGGACCTGGAGGAGGTGCCGGGAGGCGGCCGCGAGGCCGTTGCCTGCGTCGGCGACGACCTGGGCGGCGATGCCGTGCATCGCGGTGCGCAGGCCGGTGGGGATGGAGTCGTAGACGGCGGAGGCGATCAGCGGGTGGACGAACTCCAGGTCGCCGTCGTCGGCGGGGACGGCGCCCGGGGCGGGTTCGGTGAGGATGCGGGCGTTGCGCAGCAGTTCGGCGCAGCGCACCGCGTCGTCCCGGCCGAGGCCGGCGAGCCGGGCCGCCTGGGCGACGGAGATGTCGGCGCCGAGGATCGCGGCGGCCATGGCGAACTTGGTGGCGTCGACGCCCAGTTTCTCCAGGCGGTCGACGAGGCCGCCGCCGCGGGCGGCGCGGTTCAGGGGGCGCAGTTCGGTGGCCGAGGACTCGCTCGGCTCCAGTTCGCTGTCGCGGACCTTGGCGAGGAGTTCGACGGTCTCGTAGGGGTTGCCGTCGGTGACGGCCCACACCTCGCGGCAGAACGCGGCGTCGGCGTGCGCGCCGAGGGTGGCGCGGGTGAGGCCGGCGACCGCGGCCGGCGTCAGGGCGCTGAGGCTGGTGACGGCGCGGCCCGCGGCCTCGCCGATGGCGTCGAGATGGCGGGCGGCGTCGCCCTTGACCTCGCCGGGCCGACGGGCCACGACGACCAGGACGGAGAGCTCGTCGAGGCGTTCGACGAGCGCGGCGAGCCAGCGCAGGGTCTCCTGGTCGGCCCAGTGCGCGTCGTCGACGAGGAGCACCAGCGGGTAGTCCCGCCTGGCGAGCCGGGTCACGGCGGCGACGAGGCCGTCGCACACGCCCTGCGGGTCGGCGTGGCCGTCGCCGGGTTCCGTTATGCCGAGGGCGGGGCCCGCGATGTCGTACCAGTCGCCGAGGTACTCGCGGACCTCCTCCGGGTGCAGGGACAGCAGCGTGGGCTGCAGCAACTGCCGTACCACATTGAAGGGGACGGACTTCAGGGTCTCGCCGCCGCGGGCCGACCACACCATGCAGCCGTGGTCCTCGGCTATGCGACGTGTCTCGGCCAGCAGAGCGGTCTTGCCGAATCCCGCCTCGCCCCGGAGCACCAGCAGGTGACCCGACGAGGACTGGCGGGCGCAGAGTGTCTCCACCGCCTGCGCGATCGCGGCGACTTCCCTCTCGCGCTCCCAGAGGGAAGTCGAGGCGGCCGCCGCCGGCCTGACCTCCGTCATCCCGCTACCTCCCCAAGTCGCCCGAACGACGTACAGACCTCGAGCGTAGCCGTCCGGGGGCCCGTGCGGAGGGCGGTCGGCGCAGGTCCCGCCTCGACGGGTGACAAGGGGCGGCCCTCGACGCCCCGGCGGGCCTGCGGGAGTGGCCTCCTGGCGTCAACGGCGGGTGACGCGCACCGAGTTGACGTCGAATTCACGCCAATCGGGCGGTCGGCGCACCGGTGCGCCGGCCGGAGCCGATTTCCGCCGAGTGCCCGCCCTCTCATCCGGCTTTCACCGACGCCTCATACGGTGGGGGCATGACGCAGGTGACTCCTCCCGGCTGGTATCCCGATCCGGGGCAGACAAGTGACGGTCCCGCCACCGAACGCTGGTGGGACGGCAAGACATGGACGGACCAGACCCGCGCCGCGGGCTCGGCCGCCGTATGGGGTCCGCCGGCGCAGACCCCGACCGATGGAACATATCCGGTGCAACCGGGGCATCCAGGCCATCCGAGCTATCCGGGCTATCCAGGTTATTCGGGTTATCCGGGTCAGCCCGGCGCCCCCGCGGGCGCGGGGCAGCGACGCGGGCTGCGGACGGGCATAGCCGTCGCGGCGGCCGTCGCGGTCCTCGCGAGCATCGGGGTCGGCGTGTACGCGCTGGCCAAGGACGACGGCACGGGCGGTGGCGGCGGCACGGCCCAGGGGTCGGGCGGACAAGGCGGTCCCGGCGGCAACGGCGGGCCGTTCGGCGGGTCCGGCGGCTCCGGTGGTTCGGGGGGATCCGGCGGCTCGGGCGGGGCTGCTCCCTCCCCCGGCGAGTCCGAGGCGCCGAAGATCAGGAGCGGTGCGGTGACCGACGCGCTCAACGGGATCAGCATCCCCATCCCGAAGGGGTGGACCGGCCAGGAGCTCAGCGTGGGGGCGCAGATCACCTCCGACTCCTCATACAAGTGCCCCGGCGACACCTCGAAGACCTGCACCAAGGGGGGCGTCTACTCGGCGCCCGTCGAGGCGCTGGAGACCAAGGGCAGCACCGCGGAGCAGGTGGCCAAGGCGGACATCGCGGCCAACGCCGAGGAGTCCTACGGCGGGAAGACGTACGGCTCGATCACCTCGCACCAGGTGCTCGCCTCGGAGGCGGTGACGGTGGCCGGGCAGAAGGGCTACCTGGTGCGCTGGAAGGCGGTCACGAGCAAGGGCGCGGACGGCGTCGTCGAGTCGCTGGCGTTCCCGGCGCCCGCGGACACCAAGCGGCTGATGGTGCTCCGCTTCGGCGTGGACGCGGACCAGAGCCTGACGGTCATCGACACGATCACCCAGGGCATCAAGGTGGCCAAGGGCGGCGGCCGCGGCCACGACGTCTGAGCCGGACCCGCAGGACCCACGGGACACACGTGACCCACAGGACCCACAGGACCCACAGGACCCACGAAACCCGCGGAACCCCCGAAACCCGCGGAATCCACGGGGCCCGCGGGTTTCATGGAGAAGCGATCGGCCGGGTGGGGCGCCCCTCCGCTCAAAGGGGAACCCCACCCGGCCGGGGGGTGCGCGCCGCCCCCGTCCCCACGGTGCGGCGCGAGCAGGCCGCCGTTCCGTCATCCCGGGAACGGCGGCCTGGGCCTTCTACGGTGACGCCACGGCGAGCCCGAGGGCGGGCAGTACGGCGGCCTCCACGAAGCGGACCAGGTAGTCCGGGTCGGCGTACTGTCCCTCGATCACCGGTCGGGCGCGGACCACGCCGAACAACTGCGCCGGGATGTACTCCAGCGCGGGATGGCCGGCCGGGATCTCCCCGCGCTCGACGCCGCGCCGCAGGATGTCCCGCAGCGCCTCGATCTCCGGGTCGATGAGCGCCTCGCGCAACGCGCGCGCGAGTTCCTCGTCACCGTTCACGGCGTGGCCGAGGGCCTGCAGCAGCTTGCTGTCGTTAGTCGACCAGCCGCCCGCGGCTCGCGCGGCCGCGCGCAGGTCGTCGGCGAGCGAACCGGTGTCGATGCCGGCGAGCCGCGCCGTCCGGCGGGAGCGCAGGGCCGCCACGACGAACTGGGGCTTGGTCTTCCACTGCCGGTAGAGCGTGGACTTGCTGCAGCGCGTGCTGGCCGCCACGCCTTCCATGGTGACCGCTTCATATCCGCATTCGCGGATCTGCTCGAGGACGGCGTCGAAGAACTCCATCTCACGCTCGGGCGTGATCTTGGAGCGGCGCGTTGCGGCGACCGGCTCCGGTCCCTCCGCGGCCTGCGACGTCATCTTCTCTCCCTCTCCGTTTCATGCCCGGTTCCAGTGTGGCGTATGTCAATCGAAACGCCAGTGTACCGGTACCGGTGCGTATCGGTACACTGGCGTATCGGAACGACTTAGTATCGATCGATCAAACGCGCCTCCGTCACAGCTCAACGCACCACCGTCACAGCGAAGGGGCCGGGGGATGAATGCCCGCACCGAGCCTGAACAAGCGGAACCGGCCACGCCGGCCCGGCCGCCGATAGTCCGCGAGTTCCTGCTTGTCGCAGGGCTCTTCCTGGTCTACAAGTTCGGCCGGCAGCTGGCCACGGGCCACACCGGCGAGGCCATCCGCAACGCCCACGACGTGTGGCATGTGGAACGGTGGCTGCATCTGCCCGGCGAGGGCTCGGTGCAGTCCCTGCTACTGCACGGCGACGGACTGGCCGAGGTCGCGAACACCTACTACGCGACCGTGCACTTCCCGGCCACCCTGGCCTTCCTGGTCTGGCTGTACCTGCGCCGCCCGGCGCACTACGTGTGGGCCCGCCGGGTGCTGGCCGCCCTCACCGCCGCCGCCCTGGTGCTGCATCTCGCCTTCCCCCTCGCCCCGCCC
The DNA here is from genome assembly GCF_044460385.1 of Streptomyces sp. NPDC050121. Classification (NCBI taxonomy): domain Bacteria; kingdom Bacillati; phylum Actinomycetota; class Actinomycetes; order Kitasatosporales; family Streptomycetaceae; genus Streptomyces; species Streptomyces sp. NPDC050121. The sequence goes on from NZ_JBITJV010000002.1 coordinate 206,440, forward strand.
CGGATGCTGGCGGCGACGGGCCTGGTGGACACCGCCCGCGTGTACGGTCCGTCGGTGTACGGCCCGCCGCAGACGGACCACCTCTCCAACCAGTTCGCGGCGATGCCGTCGCTGCACTTCGGCTGGGCCCTGATGGTGGCGGTCGGCCTGATCGTCGCCACCCGGTCGCGGTGGCGGTGGCTGTGGCTGTTGCATCCGATGCTGACACTGCTGGTGATCGTGGGCACGGCGAACCACTACTGGCTCGACGCGATCGTGGCGGGCGCCCTGCTCGGTGTCGCGCTCACGCTGATCCACGCCCCCCGGCGCACGGCCACCACGGCCGGACGCGGTACGGGCACCCTCGTCCCGGCCGAACAGCCCGTCCTGGTGGGAGCGGGCCGATGAACGCCACCCTCGTCGCCGTCGTCCTGTCCCTCTTCTCGGCCGTCGCGTACGCGGCCGCCGCCGTCGCGCAGGAGTGGCTGGCCTCCCGGCACCCCGGCACCGGCCTGCTGCGGATGCTCGGCAACGGTGCCTGGTGGTGGTCGGTGGGGCTGAACGCCTCCGCCGCGCTGCTGCACGTGGTCGCCCTGAAGTACGGACCGCTCACCGTGGTGCAGCCGCTGGGGGCGCTCACGCTGGTCGCGGCGGTGCCGATGGGCGCGCGGGTCGCGGGGCGCAAGGTCACCTTCGCCGAGTGGCGGGGCACCGCCCTCACCCTGGCCGGTCTGGCCGCGATCCTGGTCACGGCCTCGGGGCCGGCCCCCGAGACCGTCCTGACTCTGCCGGAGGCGGTCGCGGTCTCCGGGGCGACGGCGGCGCTGATCGGGCTGCTGGCCCGGCGTGGCGCCAAGCCCGGACTGCGGCACGCGACGGCGTCCGGTTTCGCCTCCGGGGTCGCCTCGGCGCTCACCCAGACGGTGACCGTGGCCGCGACGGACCGGTCGGGGCCGCTGCTCAGCGTGCAGGTGATCGTGGTGGCGCTGCTGGTCGCGGCCTTCGCGACGAGCGGGCTGCTGCTGTCGCAGACCGCCTACCGGGGCGGTCTCGGCGCCCCGCTGGCGATGGTGACGCTGGCCAACCCGGTGGCCGCCGCGGCGATAGGCCTCCTGCTCCTCGGCGAACGCCTCCAGGGCGGCTTCGCGGGCGTGCTTCTCGCCCTCGCGGGAGCGGCGCTCGCGGGGCGGGGCGTGGTACTGCTGTCGAGGGCCGCGCCGGAACCCGGCGCGATCCATGGACTCGACGCACCCCACGAGGTACCCGCGGAGGAGCACCCGGTGGCGGCGGTGCTGGCCCTGCACCCGCAGACGGCGTCGGCCGAACCGGCGCTGCTGCCCCGGCCGAGGTCCGAGCCGGGGCATCTCACGCCGCTGTGACGGGCGTCAGCCGATACCGCGGGCGTCCTGCTTCAGCGCCGTGTCCACGGTCAGAGCGGTGGCGACGACCAGGCTGAGCAGCGGCTCGGGCAGTTGGTAGTGGATCTGCAGGACGTAGTTGTCCGCGGTGGTGAACACCGTCTTGGCGAGGCCTTCCCAGGTCTTGGTGATCCTGGCGACCTCGTTCTCCTCGTGGTCGACGATGGCGAAGTTCCACGCCCGCCAGTTCTCCGCCTTGATGGCGCCGATCTGCCGGCCGTCGGCGTTGATCGCGAAGTTGATCTTCCCGAAGACGTTCTGCTGGACGATCTCCCCGACCTGCTGCCCGTCGGGGCGGGTCACGATCACGCGGGACTTGAAGATCTTCGCGGGACGGGTCAGCCGCAGCACCGGCTGACCGTGGGCGTCGCGGATCTCCAGCTTGTGCGTGAGGTACTGGTCCCAGTCGCTGAGGAAGCGCACGACCTTGCGCAGGAAACCCTGGCCGACCTCGACCACGGAACCGAGCTGGTTGCCCTGCTGGTCCATGACCTTGTACTCGTTGGTCAGCTCGATGAGCTTGGCCTTCTGGTTCACCACCAGCACCGGCTCGCTGAACAGCGTGCCGCCGCCGGGGCCGCTGGGGGCGACCCCGGCCTGCTGCTCCAGCTGGCGCTGGACCCGCGGGTCAGGACCGGCGGGCTTGTTCGAATGTATGTTCACCGGGGCACACTATCCCGAGCCCACCGGGACCTGACCAGCCCTCACGATGCCGCGTCGACCGGGTATTCACCTCCGCCGCTACTCCGTGATGATCGCCGGGTCGCTCACGCCGGGACGGCCGTTCTCGACGTGGCCGGCGAACCGCCTGAGGAACGCGCGGTCCGCGGTGGACGTGACGGTGAGGTCGTACCACCGTCGGCTCGCGCGCAGGTCCACGGTGCGCTTGACCACGGCCCCGGGCCGCAGCTTGACGGTCGTGGTCCGGCCGCCGTACCCGTCGGCCAGCTTCAGCTCCACCGTGTCGTAGCCGCCGTGGGTGAAGGTCAGTTCGATGCCGTCGCTGAGATGCCGGGCGACCACCTCGGTGCCGGCCGCCTTCCCGGCCTGCTTGACCACGCGCAGGAATCCGTTCGGGCCGTGCACGGTCAGGTCGTGCGAGCCGCCGGAGTACGCCGAGTTCCAGGTGTCGGAGACGGTCGTGCCCGCCCCGGTGGTGTAACTCCACGGCCCGTCGGTGCGGTTGCCGGAGGTGACCAGGAAGGCGGCGCCGGCCTTGGCCCCGGAGGCGAAGGTGAGGGTGAGCTTCCCGGCGGTCGGATCGACCGAAGCGTCCACTGCGGGGCTGTACTTGAGCGGGCGGGTCGGGCGGTGGCCGCGCTCCTGCTTCGGCAGGGCGGGGTTGGCCGGCGGGGTGGGCACGTAGTCGGGGTGGCGGTTCCTGTCCGGGGGCCGGTAGCCGTCGGTGTCGGGCAGGGCGAGTGGCCGGGTGTCCTTGCGGGAGAAGTCGAAGGCGGAGGTCAGATCGCCGCAGACCGCCCGGCGCCACGGCGAGATGTTCGGCTCGTGGACGCCGAAGCGGCGCTCCATGAACCGGATGACGGAGGTGTGGTCGAGCGTCTCGGAGCAGACGTAGCCGCCCTTGCTCCAGGGGGAGACGACGAGCATCGGCACCCGCTGGCCGAGTCCGTAGGGGCCGGCGGTGTGTCCGCTCTCGCCCTTGAAGAGGTCCGGGCCGACGTCGACCGTCGATCTGCCCTGCGCGGCCGAGGCCGGCGGGAACGGCGGGAGCAGGTGGTCGAAGAAGCCGTCGTTCTCGTCGTAGGTGACGAACAGCGCCGTCCTCGCCCACACCTTCGGGTCCGAGGTGAGCACGTCGAGGACCTGGGCGATGTACCAGGCACCGTAGTTGGCGGGCCAGTTGGGGTGCTCGGTGAAGGCCTCGGGCGCGACGATCCAGGAGATCTGCGGCAGCTTGCCGCCCTTGACGTCGGCCTTCAGCTGGTCGAAGAAGCCCTCGCCCTTGCGGGCGTCGGTGCCGGTGCGGGCCTTGTCGTACAGCGGGTCGCCGGGCTGGGCGTTCTGGTACTGGGTGAAGTAGAGCAGCGAGTTGTCGCCGTAGTTGCCGCGGTAGGCGTCCTGGATCCAGCCCCAGCTGCCTGCCTTGTCCAGGCCGTCGCCGACGTCCTGGTAGATCTTCCAGGAGACCCCCGCCTGCTCCAGACGTTCGGGGTACGTCGTCCAGCTGTAGCCGACCTCGTCGTTGCCGAGGACCGGGCCGCCGCCCTTGCCGTCATTGCCGGTGTAGCCGGTCCACAGGTAGTAGCGGTTGGGGTCGGTGGAGCCGATGAAGGAGCAGTGGTAGGCGTCGCAGATGGTGAAGCTGTCGGCGAGCGCGTAGTGGAAGGGGATGTCCTCGCGGGTGAGGTACGCCATCGTCGTGGCGCCCTTCGAGGGCACCCACTTGTCGTACTTGCCCCCGTTGAAGGCGGCATGGCCGTCGTTCCAGCCGTGCGGGAGGTCCTGGATGAAGGCGAGGCCCAGGTCGTCGGCGTCGGGGTGGAACGGCAGGACGTCCTTGCCGCCGGCGTCCGGCTGGTGCCAGACGGACTTTCCGCCGGCCAGGGTCACCGGGCGGGGGTCGCCGAAGCCGCGGACGCCCCTCAGCTTGCCGTAGTAGTGGTCGAAGGACCGGTTCTCCTGCATCAGGACGACGATGTGCTCGACGTCCTCGATCGACCCCGTGCGGTGGTTCGCGGGCAGCGCGGCGGCGCGCTCGACGGAGCTGGAGAGCGCGGTGAACGCCGTGGTGGCGCCCGCGAGTTGGAGGAAGCGGCGCCGGTTTACTTCGGACATGGGTGAGGCACCTCTCGTGCAGCTGGGGTTCTGCCGGCCGGTTCGGTGACGGAGTGCGCGCGCAAGGATTTTTCCAAGGGCACCGAACGTCAGGGAAGGGTCGGATGACGCCGATGTGAAAGTCGACGGTACGTGGGGTGCGCGACAGGCCACGAGATCACCAAGTGCCTCCAACGGCCGTACGGAGAACGGGAGTCACGGTCGGGCCGTCGATGTCCCGCCCGACGGGAATTCTCGTGGCCGCGCCAGGGTTGCAGCACACGCGCTTCGCGGATCCACCGCACCCTCGTGGCACCGCTTCGACCTCACATACGACATCGGACAAAGGACTTCGACCGTGGCAGCCGAGCTCTCCGACGAACTGAAGAAGTACCTCGACGACTCCCGGGTCTTCGCGACCGTGGCGACGGTGGCGGCCGACGGGCGGCCGCACCTGACCGTCGTCTGGATCAAGCGCGACGGCGACGACCTGCTGTTCTCCACCACCGTGGACCGGGCGCAGGGCAAGAACATCGCTCGTGACCCGCGCGTCACCGTGATGATCAACCCGCCCGAGAACCCGTACACCTACGCCGAGATCCGCGGCACCGCGACGCTCACCCCCGATCCCGCGGGCGACCTGGTGAACGAGCTCTCCCTCAAGTACACGGGCCAGGAGTACGCCACCTTCAACCCGGCCTCGAAGAACGACGGGGAACGCGTCATCGTCCGCGTCACTCCGAGCAGGACAACCGGACGGCTCTGACCAGCCCTTTACAGCACGCGCGGGCGCAACGCGGCCGGTGGCGGCCGCCCGCCCGTGGAGGGCGCAGCGCAGCTGGGCCAGGACGAGCAGGGCCTGCCTGTGCGGGGGCAGGCGCCGCCGGCGGGTGCCGACCCTTCGGCGGCGCTCGGCGAACTGCCCGGTCAGGAGGCGCAAGTGTGAGCTGCCAGGTCGATCGCGGACGGGTGGACAACCACGACGACGCTCCTGGTCAAGCGAGTGACCTTGGTTGTGAACTCGCCTACCAGGAGCTTCGCGCCTTTGTGCGACCAGGGTGCAGCCCACCTCACCGCAGCCGGCGCCAGGTTGGATGATGCGTGTATCGATCAATCCTCGTTGGGCCGCCACAGCCAGCGCAGAGCGTCCGGCAGCAGGACGCCGCCGTGGTTCGGGCTGTGTCCGCCGTCTCCCAGGACAAGGCGGAAGTCGTAGCCCGCTTCGGCAAGAGCGGCTGCCACGCGCAGGTTTTCGGCGAGCCAGTTCCCCTGTGGCTCATTCCAGTGCAGGTCGCGGTGGCCGCTTTGCATGAAGATGCGCAGCGGCTTGCGGGGGACGCGGGAGACGAGGTCCGGGTAGGGATTGCCGTCCGGCATCTGCGCGAAGCTGGACAGGCATCCGATGACGCGGCGGAACCTGTCCGGACGCAGCCACGCGGCGGTGAAGGCACAGTTGCCGCCGCTGCTCCCACCGCAGATGCCCCACCTTTCGGGCGACTGGGCGATGGTGTACCGCTCCGCAACCTGCGGGATGATCTCAGTGAGGAGGAAGGTGACGTACTGGTCGTCGAAGGCGTCGTACTCGTTGTTACGGTTCTTCGGGTTCTCCGCATCGGGGAAGACGCCGGGATCGACGAACACGCCGATGGTGACGGGGATGTCGCCGCGGTGAACGAGGTTGTCCAGGACGATCGCGCCGCGTACCTCCCCCGCGGGGTCCAGATACCACCATCCGTCCTGGAACACCATCAAGGATGCCGGTTCCGCCGGGTCGTACTGTGCAGGCACGTGTACCCAGAACTTCCGGAAGGTTCCTGGGTAGACCTCGCTGCCCCTCCACTCGAGCTCGACGGTCTCGCCGGCGGGCACGCCCGGCTGGAGAGCGGAATCGGGCCCGTGGATGTAGCGCACGTCGGACTGGTCGATCGGAAGTGGCTGGTAAGGCATCTCCATGGTCACGGGGAACAACCGTAGGGCGATCACCACCCTTCGCCACAAGGGATTTTCGTCCAGACGCTCCGACTGGCAGTTGGGCCTGCATCGTCGCGACGCGTCGCCAACGACGGGCCGACGGACCCGGTCTTCAGTTCTCCAGGACGAAGATCGGCTTGTGGCCGGGCCCGTCGGAGGTCAGCACGGTGGGGATCTCCTCCCAGGTGTGGATGGAGCTGGTGACCAGTTCGGGGTGGAGCTTGCCCGCGGCCACCGCTTCAAGAGTGGGTGTCATGTTCGGCCGCGCATGCCCCTTGCCGTTGTGGAAGTGGACCCCGCGCTGGTAGAGCGCGAGCAGCGGGAGCTGGACGTCGTCGAAGTAGATGCCGACGCTGTTGACATGACCCTCGGGCATGACCGACAGCAGCGCCTTGCGCAGCCGCTCGGGGTCGCAGCCGGCGTCCACCGCGAGGTGGAAGTCCTTCTCGCGCTTGCCGTGGATGTCGTGGACCTCGGCGCCGAGCTGCTCGGCGACCTTCATCCTGACCGGGTCGTCGTCGTAGTACACGGTGCGGGCGCCGGCGCAGTGCACCGCGACGTCGACGCAGTACAGGCCGATCGAACCGGTCCCGCCGAAGACCGCGACCTTCGGGTCGGTGATCTGGGCCACGGTCGGCATCACCGTCTCCCAGCCGAGCGCGAGGTTGTCGCCGATCGACGCCAGGTGCACGGGGTCGACCCCGGCGGGCAGCCTGGCGAGGTTGAAGTCCGCGTAGGGGACGCGGATGAGCTCGTCGAAGGTCCCGCCCCAGGCCCCGTTCACCGGAAGGCCGTACTGGGCGTCGCCGTGGCGGAGACAGCGGGCGGTGTGTCCGAGCTTGCACTGTGCGCAGGTGCCGCAGGCGATGTGCCAGGCGACGCCGACGACGTCGCCGACCGCTACGTCCGTGCAGTCGGGGCCGACCTCGACCACCGTGCCCACGCACTCGTGGCCGAGTGGGAAGGGACCGAAGCCGGAGAACGGGGTCTTGTCGGCGATGACGTGGTGGTCGAGGTCGCACGTCGTGGCCGCGAGCGGGCGTACGAGCGCGTCCGTGCCGTCGACGATGGTGGGGGCGTCGACCTCGTCGAAGCGCAGCTGTCCGGGCGCGACGAACATCAGGCTCTTCATGGGAAATCTCCTCCAGGATGATGGGCGGAACCTGGCCGACGGGCATGGCTGTCGGCCAGGGCCAAAGTGGTCGGTCAGACGGTGCCGAGGTCCGGTGCGCCGGCGGCGAGGGCGTCCAGGAAGAGCGCGTCCGGGGGGCCGGCCAGTGCCTGCGCCAGGGCGACGCCGATCTCCCGCATCACGGCGCCCTTCATGTGTGCGCCCAGCGCCTCCTGCGAGGCCCACTTCTCGATCATGACGAACTCCCCGGTGGTGCCCGCCTTGCGGTGCAGCGCGTACAGCAGGCACCCGGGTTCGGCGTGCACGGCGGGTATGGCCGCCTTGAACGTCTTCTCGACCAGCTCTTCCTGGCCCGGCTTGGCGACGATCGTCGCCACCAGGACTACCGGCTCGGCCATGGGTGACCCCTTTCGTTTTATGACAGTCGTTATAACTATGGCAGATGTGGTTGTGCGCGGAGTCACCGGCTGCGCGATGTCGGACACCTCCGGCGGGGGGCCGGCGAAGGTCTTGGGCGCACTGTGCAGCCCGGTGCCCATGCGGTTCATGACGTACGCGATCGCGGCCCGGCGTTCCGTGCCGATCACGACCACCGATCCGCCCCAGCCCGTCCAGAAGCAGATCCGGCCTTCCGGGAGATACGTCACCGCGGGCGACGGCAGTCCGAAACCGAGCCCGAAGCGCAGATGCGCGCCGAGCACCAGGTCAGGGCTGTCGGTCTGCCACTCGAAGATCAGGTCGATCGTCCGCGGCGACAGCAGTCGTACGCCGTCCAGCGTGCCGCCGCAGGCGATGACGGCGTGGATCCGGGCGAGCGAGCGGGCGTTGCCGTGACCGCCCGCCGCGCCGATCTCCGCACGACGCCACTCAGGACGCCACGACTCGTCCGCACCGCCCAGTGGTCCGGTGAAGGTCTTCATCGCCACGCCGTTCGGTTCGCGCCGGTGAGCTCGCTCGACCGGAACGGCGGCGGGACGACGTCGGCGACCCGACCGAACTCGGAGTCCGGCAGCCCGATATGGAAGTCGGCGCCGAGCGGACCGGTGATCTCCTCGGCGACGAACCGGCCAAGGGTGCGCCCGTCGAACCGCCGGGTCAGCCGTTGCGTCGGTCTCGTTTCGCCGGTCTCGTTTCGCCGGTGCGCCGGTCCGGGACGCGAGCCGGATCAGCCTCATGAGCAGGCCTGCCTCTGCCGCAGGTGGGGTCACGCTACGCTATGACGGTCGTTATAAACAATGGGACCGGAAGGAATCGCGTCCATGAAGCCCAGTCCGACGGTGCGCGAGCGGATCGTGGCAGGTGCGGCCGACATGATCAGCCGGCGCGGCCTCAACGCGACCAGCATCCGCGAGACCGCCAAGTACACCGGGGCACCGCTGGGTTCGACGTACCACTACTTCCCCGACGGCAAGCAGCAGTTGGCCACGGAAGCCGTCCGGTACACGGGCGAGTGGACCGCCCGGGGTCTGCGCAGGGCACTGGAGGCCGGTCCGGTCGCCGGACTGCGGGATTTCCTCGCCGTGTGGCGCAGGATCGTCGTGGACAGCGACTTCCGGGCCGGCTGCCCCGTCCTCGCCGTCTCCATCGAGGAACCCGCGACCGATGAGGCAACCACCGCCGTCGCGGCCGCCGCCGACGTCTTCACGACCTGGGAGGGCCTGCTCTCCGACTCGCTGCGCGAGCACGGCGTCGAGCCCGGCCAGGCGGCGCAGCTTGCCACGCTCATCGTCGCCGCCGTCGAGGGCACCGTGGCCATGTGCCGCGCCAAGCGCAGCACCCAGCCCCTCGATGACACCGCCGAGCAGTTGCAGGCGCTCATCCTGGCCACGATCAAGGACTGAGCCGTCTCCCGGCATTCCGCTTCGGACACCCAGCGCGGCGCGCACCGCCTTGACCCGATCCTCGGTGAACGCCCCGCTCTCCAGCAGCGGCAGGATCGACAGCACACCCCCTGGCGAACCCCAACTGCCCTCGTCGATCACCCGGAAGTTGCCCCACCAGACCGGTGCCGGCTCACGTAGTGGACTACAGTCCGCTTAGCAAGTGACTCATCGGGCTCAGGGTGTGGACCCAGGAGGAGAGGGAGTGGGGTTTTGAGGAACGACGGGCCTCAGCGGTCCGACGCGCAGCGCAACCGGGAGCGCATTCTGGAGGTGGCGCTGGTCGAGCTGTCGCGTTCGTCCGACGCGCCGCTGAGTCTGATCGCCAGAAAGGCGGGGGTGGGGCAGGGCACGTTCTACCGCAACTTCCCCAATCGTGAGGCGCTCGTCCTGGAGGCGCACCGGCATGAGGTGCAGTCGCTCACCGAGGGCGCGACCGAGCTGCTCAAGACCAAGGCGCCCGATCAGGCGCTGCGCGAGTGGATGGACAGCCTGGCCCGCTTCGCCGTCGCCAAGGCGGGACTCGCCGAGGCCATGCGCCAGACCATCGGCACGTCGACCGCCTCAAAACAGCCGGGGTATGCGTTGGTGGTCGCGGCGATCGAAGCGCTGCTCGAGGCCAACCACGAGGCCGGCACCATCCGCCCCGGCGTGACCGCCGACGACTTCATCCTGGCCATCGCCGGCATCTGGCAGATCGACATCCACGGCGACTGGCACGACCAGGCGACCCGGCTCCTGGACCTGATCATGGATGGCCTGCGCGCGGGCGCTCCCGGGCGGGGCTGACGGCCGAGGAGGCGATATCGGGAGGACCGGGCGGTGCGGCGCCGCACCGCGCCCGCGCATGAAGACCGTGTTGGCGATGGCGGGCGCCACTCCGACGAGGACGATCTCACCGAGCCCCTTGACGCCGATCGGGTCCGCTTCGTAGTCCTGCCCGTCGACGAAGATCGCCTTCAGATCAGCGGGAATGTCGGCGTTGACCGGCACGAGGTAGTCGGCGAGGTTGGCGTTGACGACGCGGCCGTCGCGGTGGTCGGTGACCGTGTGCTCGAGGAGGGCCTGGCCGATGCCGCCGATCATGGCCCCGAGGGCCTGGCTGTCGGCGAGCTTCGGGCGCTGCACCTGGTCGTCGCTCAGAGGGACGGGCGTCCCACGGCGCAACGAGTGCTCGCCGAAGGCGCCGCTGGACGAGGCGCCTCGGCGTTCCTCTGCGGACCGCCCGCCCTGATCCACACGTTCACCCGGGATCTCAGGGCGATCGTGCTGTCTCAGAACCCGGGGAAGACGCGCCGTAGGTCGTCCAGGGTCAGCGCACCCCCCGTCAGGCTCACGCTCGTGGGCGTGTACGCGGGCGCGTGGCGGCCCGTAGTGAGCCGCAGCCACCACTCGGCGGGCGCGCTCAGCACGGCATCGGGCTCGGCAGGCTGGGCACCGAGTGAAACCGCCTCACCGAGGTCGAGCCCGAAGGACCTGTCCGGCGCGGTGGTTCGTATCGTGAGGCGGAGCGGACGCCCGTCCACGGCGTCGGCCTTCCCGAGGCGGCCGATGAGCAGAGCGGCCTGGTCGAGCAGCAGCCCGGTCGCGTCCGACGCCAGGACGGCCGCCGGATCGAAGGCGGCCTCGACGTCCCAGGTGTGGAACGTGAACTCGCTGAGCCGCAGGCCCGCCACCGTGGCCACATCCACGGGCGTCGGCAGGAAGCCGAGGTTGATCCGCAGATCCTCGCGCGTGTGCGCGTCGAGTCCTTCGTAGCGGGTCACCAGCGCCTCGTTGGCGGGCAGGAAACTCTCGGCCCGCTCGCCCGGGGACATCGCGTCCCAGCGCGCCCACACCGACTTGTTGAAGTCCGCGCCCTTGGGGCCGGTGCCGTCCAGAGCGCCTTCGAGGACGGCCAGGGCGATCTCCGCACCGCTGCCCAGGTGGCTGAGCACCTGGGACACGTCCCACTCCGCCGCCCCGGATCCCTTGGTGAGGTCGGCGGCGCCGAGGCCCCGTACCAGGGAGGCGAGATGCTCGTGCCCGCTGCGCAGGGCGACGATGATCCGGTCTGCACGTTCAGTCATGAGCGTCTCCAAAGTGATGGGCGGTTTTCAAGGGTCGTATGTGCTCATACTCCACCTCGAACGCGAGGTGATCACAGCCAGGCACTCTTCCGTGACACGGAAGCCGTATTGCGCCCCCGTGCAGCCCGTCACGACGATGTCGCCACGACCCAAAGACGGGAGCCAGCCGCCATGCCGCACACCACCGCCTTCGCCAGGAACCAGTGGTACGTCGCCGCCTACAGCCACGAGGTCGGGCGTGAGGAGTTGCTCGGCCGGACGATCCTCGGTGAGCCGCTCGTCTTCTACCGGACCGAGGATGAGGGCACCCCGGTCGCACTGGCCGACCGCTGTGTGCACCGCCGGTTCCCGCTGCACGAGAAGCCGAGCCGGCTGGACGGCGACCGGATCGTGTGCGGCTATCACGGCTTCACGTACGACACGACCGGTACCTGTGTGTACGTGCCCGGCCAGAAGCGCGTGCCGCGCACCGCCCGGGTCGCCTCCTACCCGGTCGTCGAGCAGGACTCCCTGGTGTGGGTCTGGATCGGCGACCCGGCGCTCGCCGACCCGCAGACCATCCCGCGCGCCCGCCATCTCGACGCCCCCGGCTGGACGACCGTGCGGGGCATGGAGCCCATCGACGCGGACTACGGGCTCCTCGTCGACAACCTCCTCGACCTGTCGCACGAAACGTATCTGCACGGCGGCTACATCGGCACCCCCGAGGTCGCCGAGACGCCGATCACCACCGAGGTCGACGAGGGTGCCGGCATCGTACGGGTCAGCCGGCACATGGACGACGCCGAGTGCCCCCCGTTCTACGCCAGGTCGACCGGCATCGAGGGCCGGATAACCCGCTGGCAGGACATCGAGTACCACGCGCCCTGTCTGTACCTGCTGCACAGCCGCATCGCGCCGGTGGGCGTCCTGCCCGAGGCGGACGGCAGCGACCCGAACGGCTTCCACACCGAGATCACGTACGCGATCACACCGTCCGGGGACGGCAAGGTGTACGACTTCTGGATGGTCTCGCGGGACTGGGCGACGGACGACGACGAGGTCACCGAGTTCCTGCGCGGCAACAACCACACGGTGGTCATGCAGGATGTCGACGCGCTCAACCTCCTGCAGCGGACGCTCGGTTCGGAGCGGGCCGGGTACCAGGAACTGAGCATCAACATCGACACCGGCGGCCTCGCCGCCCGCCGAATCCTCGCCCGGCTGGTCGAGGAGGGCGACAAGCCCGTGGAGAAGGTCCTGTGAGCACCGGCGCCACCGGCGAGATCTACCGCATCGACTGGCTGCCGGGCACCGACGTCCTGCACGGCACCTGTCACTGCGGAGCCGAGCACGCCTCGCAGGACCCGATCGAGATGTGGGAGTGGATGCTCGCCCACCCCGAAGGACACGAGCCACAAGGAAAAGCGTCATGAGCGACGTGTACGAGGCGGAACTCGTGGTCGACCAGCGGGAGTTCGCGGCCGACGGCGTGCTCGCCCTCACCCTGCGCCACCCCCTGGGCGAGGCGCTCCCGGCCTGGGAGCCTGGCGCCCACGTCGACGTGGTGCTCGGGTCGGGCCTGGAGCGGCAGTACTCGCTGTGCGGCGATCCGGGAGACCGTCACGCCTGGCGGATCGCGGTGCTGCGGGAGCCGGACGGGCGGGGTGGATCCGCCTATGTGCACGAGCAGTTGGGGCAGGGCGACAAGGTACGGGTGCGCGGCCCCCGTAACCACTTCGCCCTGCGCACGGCCGCGCGGTACCGCTTCATCGCGGGCGGGATCGGCATCACGCCGGTCCTGCCGATGCTGGCGGCGGCCGAGGCGGCGGGCGCCGAGTGGACGCTCCTGTACGGCGGCCGCTCCCGTAACTCCATGGCGTTCACCGGGGAGTTGGCCCGCTACGGCGACCGGGTCACCGTCGCCCCGCAGGACGAGACCGGGCTGCTGGACCTCGGTTCGGTGCTGGACGCGCTGCCCGAGGGCACCCTGGTCTACTGCTGCGGTCCCGGTCCGCTGCTGGACGCGGTGGAGGAGCGCTGCCCGTCCGGCGCGCTGCACGTCGAGAGGTTCCAGGCGAAGGAGCAACCGGCGGGCCAGGACGGTGAGTTCGAGGTCGAGCTCGCGCAGAGCGGCCGTACGCTGACCGTCGCGCCGGGCGTCTCCGTCCTGGACACCGTGCGCGCCGCGGGCGTCGAGGTGCTCTTCTCCTGTACCGAGGGCACCTGTGGCACCTGCGAGACCGAGGTGCTGGAGGGCACGCCGGAGCACCGCGACTCCGTGCTCACGGCCGAGGAGCGCGAGGCCGGGGAGACGATGATGATCTGCGTGTCGCGGTGTCTCGGGAAGAAGCTCGTCCTCGACCTCTGACCACCCGGGCGGCCGGCCCCGAACCGAGTGTCAACGATTTCGTCAGCCATACCCCTTGACCCCGCCGGACGGCGCGATCTCCGTTCCCTGCACGCCAGTTGGGCACTACTGTGCGGGGTGCGCACAGCCTGTCGGAACACCGTTGTCTCTGTACAGGGGGAGCCATGCGTCGTCTGTTCGCCGGTCTCGCGGCCGGTGCCCTACTGCTCGCCACCGCTGCCTGCGGCTCGTCCGACGACTCCGGGGCGTCCGGCGGGGGTTCGTCCGGCGGCGCCACGACCGTCGAAGTCGGCCTCATCCCCATCGTCGACGTGGCGCCCGTCTACCTGGGCGTGCGGCGGGGCTTCTACGAGAAGCACGGCCTGAAGCTGTCGATCACCACCGCCCAGGGCGGGGCGGCGATCGTGCCGGCGGTCGTCAGCGGCCAGTACCAGTTCGGCTTCAGCAATGTCACGTCCTTGATGGTCGCCCAGTCCAACAGCGTGCCGGTGAAGGCCGTTTCGAACGGAATCGCCTCAACGGGTTTACAGGGCAAGGACTTCAACGCCCTCATGGTGAAGAAGGGCAGCGCCATCACGTCGCCGAAGGACCTTCAGGGCAAGCAGGTCGCCATCAACACCCTGAAGAACATCAACGAGACGGCGGTGCGCGAGTCGGTCCGCAAGGCGGGCGGTGACCCGGACAGGGTGAAGTTCGTCGAGCTCGCCTTCGACCAGATGCCCGCCGCCCTCGACCAGGGGCAGGTCGACGCCGTGAGTGTGGTCGAGCCGGCGACCGCGACCGTCAGGAGCCAGGGCGGCGTGGAGATCGCCTCGCCCCTGGTCGATGTCGCGCCGAACCTCACCGTCGCCCTGTACTTCACCTCCCAGCAGTATCTGCGGAAGAACCCGGAGGTGGTGAAGAAGTTCCAGGAGGCCACCGCGGAGTCGCTCGCCTACGCCGAGGCTCATCCGGACGAGGTCCGCCAGATCATCACGACGTACACAAAGATCCCGGCGTCGGTGCTGGCCCGGGTCACCCTGCCGAAGTGGCCCGCCGCGGCGAACCGCTCCTCCATCGAGGCGTTGCAGAAGCTGGGCGAGCAGGACAAGCTCTTCAAGTCGACCCCGGACCTGGACAAGCTGCTGCCGTGAGGGGCGAGAACGTCGCACTCGGTGCGGCCGGACTCGCGGCCTTCCTCGCCCTGGGTGAGGCGGTGCCGCGGTTCGGTCTGGTCAAGGAGGCCTACTTCCCGCCCACGAGCCGCATCGCCGGCGCGCTCGGCGACGAACTCGCCGACACCGCCTTCTGGACGGCGCTCGGCGACACCCTCACCGGCTGGGCCCTGGGCCTGACCCTCGCGGTGGGCGCCGGGATCGTCGTGGGTGTGCTCCTGTCGGTCGTCCCCCATCTTCGCGAGGCGACGGCATCGACGATCGAGTTCCTGCGTCCGATCCCGTCGGTCGCGCTGATCCCCCTCGCCGTGCTGCTGTACGGCACCGAACTGCGCTCGGTCCTCCTGCTGGTGGTGTACGCGTCCTTCTGGCAAGTACTGATCCAGGTCCTGTACGGCGTCCAGGACGTCGACCCGGTCGCCGAGGAGACCGCCCGCTCCTACGGGCTCGGCGCCTGGGCGCGGGTCCGGCACGTGCTGTGGCCGACCGCGCTGCCGTACGTCATGACGGGCGTGCGCCTCGCCGCGGCCGTCGCGCTGATCCTCGCCATCACCGCCGAACTGGTCATCGGCGCACCGGGGTTGGGGGCGCGTATCGCGGTGGCGCAGACCTCGCAGGCGGTGCCCGAGATGTACGCGCTGATCGTCGTCACGGGCGTGCTGGGGCTGTTGATCAACGTGGGCGCGCGGACGGTGGAACGGTGGGCGCTGGCCTGGCACCAGTCGGTGCGCGGGGAGGTGGCGGTGTGAGGCGCGTCCTGCTGGGGCTGGTGTTCACGCTCGCTCTTCCGGCCGCGCTGGTCGCGGTGTGGTGGGTGGCGTCCGACGGCAGCACCAACGTGTACTGGCCGCCCCTGCGCACGATCCTGAAGGCCTTCCCGGACGTGTGGACCGCCGAGCGGCTGCGCAGCGACGTCCGGCCGAGCGTGCTGCGGCTGGTGAGCGGTTACGCGACGGCGGCCGTCGTGGGGATCGCGCTGGGCACCGTCATCGGCTCGTACCGGCGGGTGCGAGCGCTGTGCGAGCCGGTCCTGGAGTTCCTGCGGGCGGTGCCGCCGCCCGTCCTGGTGCCGGTCATCATGCTGTTCGCGGGCATCGGGGACACCATGAAGATCGTCGTCATCGCGAGCGGCTGCGTGTGGCCGGTGCTGCTGAACACGGTCGAGGGCGTCCGGGCGGTGGATCCGGTGATGGCGCAGACGGCGCGGTCGTACGGCATCACGGGGGTCGCCCGGCTGCGCAGTGTGGTGCTGCGGTCGGCGAGCCCGCAGATCTTCGCGGGCCTGCGCCAGGCGCTGTCGATCGGGATCATTCTGATGGTCATCAGTGAGATGTTCGCCGCGAGCAACGGGCTCGGCTTCACCATCGTGCAGTTCCAACGGGGGTTCGCCATCTCCGACATGTGGACCGGGATCCTGGTGCTCGGTCTGCTGGGCTTCCTCCTGTCGGTCCTCTTCCGGGTCGTCGAGCGCCGGGCGCTGGGCTGGTACCACGGTCTGCGCGCAACCACCCGGCGGTCCCGGTGACCCTCGCGAAAGGGCGGTCCATGCACGCTGCTCTGGTCGTGTCCGGCCTGCGGAAGGTCTACGAGGGGTCCGGGCGCTGGGTCGAGGCGGTGCGCGACCTGACCTTCACGGTCGAGGCGGGCGAACTCGTCTGCCTCGTCGGCCCGTCGGGCTGCGGCAAGACGACCCTGCTGAAGTGCGTGGGCGGCCTGCTGACGCCCACCTCCGGCGAAGTCCTCCTGGACGGGCGCAGGGTGACCGGTCCGCCGCCCGGTACGGCGTTCGTGTTCCAGGAATACGGGCGGAGCCTCTTCCCCTGGATGCGGGTGGGAGACAACGTCGAACTGCCCTTGAAGCAAAAGAAGTTGGACAAGGGTCGGCGCAGAAGGCTGGTCGCCGACGCCCTGGAGTCGGTCGGGCTGGCGGACGCCTCCTCCGCGTATCCGTGGCAGTTGTCGGGCGGCATGCAGCAACGGGTGGCGATCGCCCGGGCACTCGCCTACGAGCCCCGGGTCCTGCTGATGGACGAGCCGTTCGCGGCGGTGGACGCGCAGACCCGCGCCGACCTGGAGGACCTGGTGCGGGGGCTGTGGCGGGAGCGCGGGATCACGGTCCTGTTCGTCACCCACGACATCGACGAGGCCGTCTACCTCGGCGAGCGGGTCGTCGTCCTGTCCGCGTCCCCCACGGTCGTCCAGGAGCAGCTGGAGGTCGATCTGCCGCCGGAGCGCGACCAGTTGCACACCCGGGTGGCTCCGCGTTTCGCCGAACTACGGACCCACGTGTACCAACAGATCCAGGCAGCCAAGCGTGGGGTGTGACGGTCGCCGGGCGAGCCCGGCCGGGCCGACCAGGGCGCCGTCGGCGACCTGAACGCCGACGGTGCCCGGTCGGCCTCGGGGTCGCTCGGGCCTCGGAGGCGCTCAGGCCTCGGGGGGCGGGACCACGCTGAGATGGCTCGCCGTGCGGCGCGCGGGGCGCGTCCTGCGCGGTACGAACGCCGGACGGGTGTCGCGCAGCACCATCGTCAGCCGTGTGTACCCCATGTCCTGGAGCGTCCTCGGGGTGTCGCCGATGATGCGGCACTCGGTGGCGCCCCAGCGCGGGTCGGGGTGCAGGAGGGGACGGACGGTCCCGTCGTGCTCGACGGCCTCCGCGCCGACCGCGCGGATCCAGTGCGGCAGGCCCTGCCGGTAGGCGGCCTCCATGATCGGGTCCGCGGCGATCTCGCGGCGGATCGCCTGCAGCACATGGTCGTGGCCCTGCCGCTCCACCGCCGCCGCGAAACAGGCGAGCATCGGCAGGCACCAGCGGGCCTCGTGATCGCCGAGAACCGAGGAAGCGTCCGGATGAAAAAGGACGAAACGCATGAAGTTGTCACCCGGCAGGGCCGTCGGATGCGGGCCCACGTCCCGGAAAAGTGACGCGAAAGCGGCGTTGGACTGCAGCACGTCCCAGCGGTGGTCGAGGACGACGGACGGGAAGGGGACGGCCTCCAGGTATGCGGCGTAGTCCTGCAGATACGCCCGGGCCTCGGGACTCTCGGGGACGGGCCGCGGCACGGACCGCTGCTCTCCTGCCTGATGCGCCATCGGGAGGTCACCCCTCTTGCCTATGCGGCCTTCACGCGGCGCCCCGATCCTGCTGCCCCGACGCGAGGCATGTCAACTATCGTGGCATTCCGTGCTCGTTGACGGCTGAAATTGGCCACAGTTGTGGCGAGACCTGGATGTGAGTTCGAAAGACCGGTTACTCTCCACGCAGTTCAGGCGACCGTCCATGCCTGTGTGAGGGACGTGAGAGACCTTAGGAGACCTGTCGGTGGCGGAGGATGGCTTCGAGGTTCCGGGCGCCACGGCGACGGTGCTGCTGTCGGCCGTCGTCGCCCGTGTCGCCGCGCTCGCCGACCGGCTCGGCGTGCCGCACGCGGAGGTCTTCGGCACCGGGCGGCTGTCCGTCGCCTCCGGTGTCCCGGAGTCCGTGGTCAAGGCCCTGCTGAGCGGCCGGCCCGCCGGTGAGCCCGATGTGCAGGCCCGCTTCCTGCAACGTCTGGACCTGCTGCGCCGCACGCGGCTCAAGCCGAACGGCCGCAAGTACACCCAGCAGGAGATCGCCGACGGCGCCGGCATGTCGCGCCAGCAGGCGGGCGCCCTCATCAACGGCGACCGGCGCCCCACGATGGAGCACTGCGACGCCCTCCAGCGCTTCTTCCGCGTGCACGCCGGATTCCTCACGGCCGAGGACCCGGAGGCGCTCGCGGGGGCCCTGCAGCACATCGAGCAGGAGCTGCTGCAGAAGCTCGCCGCACGCGAGGCGGCCGCGGCCGTAGTGGACCCGCTGGAGCGGCTGTTGCAGGACCACGGCGTGCGCGGGATCGCGTGGCGGGCCGCCCAGCTGCCCACCGACCAGCACCGCGACAAGGTCGCCGAGTGGCTGGACATGCTCCTGGAGAGCGTGAAGCGGCCCGAGTCGTGATCCGGGGGAGAACTGTGAGCATCGCCAAGGAAATGCGCCGCCTCAGCGGCGAACTGGTCGCGGAACTGACCCTCTCGGCACCGGCCGCGCCGGCCGAACTGTACATGGCTCTGTGCGACGGGATGAGCAGACGGCGTGGCCGCCCCGTCCATTTCCGCATGGCCGCCTTCCCCGCCGACACGGCCAGCGGGCTGTGGCTCGACATGGCCGACCAGGACCTCGTCGTCATCGAGGAACGCACCGCGCCCGAGCACCAGTTGGTGATCCTGGGCCATGAGCTGTGGCACATGAAGGCGGGCCACTGCAGTCACCACGTCGAGGGCGCCGCGGTCGCGGCCCGTTTACTCACCGACGGGGCGGACCTCCAGGCGACGGTCCGCAGTGTCGCCGCCCGCACCCGCTTCGACCTGGCCGACGAGAAGCAGGCGGAGAGCTTCGGCCTGCTGCTGGCGAGCAAGTGCCGTACATGGCTGGCCGGTTCGTCGCTCCGCGGTCGCGGCCAGCGGGACCACCTGGCGGGCCGCATCGAGGCGTCGCTGGGGTATCGGGGCCCGCAGAACTGAGACCCCGCACGGCGCGCTCAGGTCGCGCTGCGCTCGCCGGCCTCCCGCACGGCGCGTGCGGTGCCGTCCGCCCGGCCCGTCGCCCCTGCCGCGGGGCGGCCCTCGCGCAGAAGTGCCCGCCAGCGTTCGCGGCTCCAGTCGGCCGTGGCCGTGGTGCGGATGAACTCCTCGACGAGCGCCCGGAATCGGGCGGGGTCGCTGTGGAACGGGAAGTGACCGGCCCCCTCGAAGATCTCCAGCCGGCTGCCCGGCATCGCCTCGTGGGCGCCGTACGCGTGCCGCACCGGCACCACGCTGTCCCGGTCTCCCCACAGCAGCATCGTCGGCATCCCGGCCGTCAGATAGCAGCGGTCGAGCATGGTCACGACCTGACCGCGCCAGTCGACGACCGCGCGCAGGGTGCGGATGAAGGCGCTGCGCGACGTCTCGTCCGGCAGCGCGTCGACGAGGTGGAGCAAGTCGGGTGCGTCCTGGCCGAGATCGGTGTCCAGCAGCTTCATCAACCGTATGACCAGGCCGACTTGAAGTCTGGCACCGGGCAACCGCAGTGCGGAGAGCGCCAGATGGACGCCCGGCAGCGAGACCAGCCGTAGCGCGGGGTTGACCTCCCGGCCGACTCCGCCCGCGCTGACGAGAACCAGCCGTTCGGTGCGCTCGGGGAACTGGTAGGCGAACTGCATCGCCACTCCCCCGCCGAGCGAGTGCCCCACCAGGGTCGCCGACTCGACGCCGAGCGTGCTGAGCAGATCGCGCAGCCCGTTGGCGTACGCGGCCACCGAGTAGTCGGCGCGCGGTTTGTCGGAGGCGCCGTGACCGAGGAGGTCGGGGGCGATGACGGTGTGGTTGCGGGCGAGGTCGGGGATCAGCCCGGCCCAGGTCTTTGAGGAGTCGCCGATGCCGTGGATGAGGACCAGCGCCGGGCCCTCGCCGGCCATCCGGAAGGCGCGCCGGTAGCCGTGCACGACCCGGTACTGCAACTCCAGCTCCGCGTCGCCCACCGGGCGCAGTCGGGCGGCGCGTGCGGGGCGCCGCCGGGGGACGTCGACCATCCGCTCGCCTCCCTCGGTCTTTGGGCCGTCGGCGGTCCGCCGAAAGCCGTTCACACCAGCGTAGGACCACTTTCCGTCAGGGGATTTCGAGGAGGTTTCGCCTCCGCTAAGCGGGCGAACCGTGCCCGGGCGAAGCCGGATTGTCAGTGGTGGGCGGCAAGCTGGAAGGTGCGCCGCCGCACGGGGGCGTACGCGCCGTCAGGGGCGCGGGGGAGACGACGCCGACACGGGGAGAGCCGACCGATGCCCACAGCTGTACTGACCGACCGCGAGCGCACCGCCGTACAGGCCTACCTGCGGCTGCTGCACACCGTACGCGCCGCCTTCGGCGACGAGGGGAGTGGCGAGGGCGTCGGCGCCTCGGGCCGGGCGCACGACCGGCTGCCGCCGATGGTGCCGCCCGCCGTCCTGGCCGAGGCGGAGCAGGCTCTGGCGGACGCGGGTCTGGCGGGCAACGAGGAGGAGTTCTTCCGGCTGCTGCACAGCTGGTACCCCGGCCCGTGACCGCCCGCACCTGATCCGGCGCGGGCGGTGCCTCAGGTGTGCCGGACGGTGATCGCCGTGGCCACCAGCCCCCGCTGCACGGTCCAGCGGCCGTCGAAGTGCCCGAGCCGGTGGCCGCCGACCATCGGTCCGGGCACCAGCAGCCTGGCCCGGAAGGCCCCGTACGAGCGGGCCGCGGGGCCGACGGGGGTGAGGTCGATGTCGGCCTCGCCGAAGTCGAGCCACTTACCGGTGAGGGGGAACCACGCCTTGTAGACGGACTCCTTGGCGCTGAACAGGAGCCGGTCCCAGTGCACCTCGGGGCGGTCCGCGGCCAGCCTGCCGAGCCGCCCCGCCTCCGCGGGCAGGGCGACGGCGGACAGGACGCCCTCGGGGAGGGGCGCGTGGGGTTCGGCGTCGATGCCGACGGAGGCCAGATCACCGGCGCGGACCAGGGCGGCGGCGCAGTAGCCCTCGCAGTGGGTCATGCTGCCCCGCAGACCCTGCGGCCACTGCGGGGCGCCGCGCTCGCCCGGCAGCAGGGGCTGTGGGGGCACGCCGAGCTTCTCCATGGCGCGCCGCGCGCAGGAGCGTACGACGGTGAACTCGCGGCGGCGTTTGTCGACCGCCCGCACCATCAGCGCCTCCTCCTGCGGGTACAGCGGCGCGTCCCCGAACTCTCGGACGCCCTCCTCCCCGAAGGCCTCCACCGCCACCACCGACGCCGGCAACAGTTCGTCGATCACTTGGCCTCGGCCTCCCGGGGCAGGATGCGCCGCAGCCGGCCCGGGGGCAGCGGCCGCTTGCGCCATTCGCGGGGGTAGCCCACCGACACCTCCTCGAAGCGGACGCCCTCGTGCCAGGTGGTCCGCGGTATGTGGAGGTGGCCGTAGACCATGGTCTCGATCCGGAACCGGCGGTGCCAGTCGGCGGTCAGCCCGGTTCCGCACCACATGGCGAACTCGGGGTACCACAGGACGTCCATCGGGTGCCGGTGCAGGGGGTAGTGGTTGACGGGGACGACGGGCAGGTCGTCGGGGATCTCGGCGAGCCGCCGTTCGGTCTCGGCGACGCGGGCCCGGCACCAGGCCTCACGGCTCGGGTAGGGATCGGGGTGCAGCAGGTACTCGTCGTTGCAGACGACGCCGGTGCTGTGCGCGTAGGCCAGCCCCTCCTCCTTGGTCGTACAGCCGGCCGGGAGGAAGGAGTAGTCGTACAGCAGGAACAGCGGTGCGACGGCCACCGGACCGCCGGGGCCCTCCCACACCGGGTAGGGGTCCTCGGGGGTCGTCACCCCCAGGTCGCGGCAGACCTCGACGAGGTGTTCGTAGCGGGCGACGCCGCGCAGGGTGACCGGGTCGCTGGGGTGGGTCCACAGCTCGTGGTTGCCGGGCGCCCAGACGACCTTGCGGAAGCGGCTCGCAAGCGTCTTCAGCGTCCAGCGGATGTCGGCCACGTTCTCCGAGACGTCGCCGGCGACGAGTAACCAGTCCTCGTCCGACTCCGGGGCCATGGCCTCGACCAGGGCCCGGTTCTCCGGATATCCGATGTGCAGATCGCTGATGGCCAGCAGTTGTCCGGCGCCACCGGCCGTCGACGTCACCTTCCGCCCCCGCTCACTAGTCCACGCTCCGTATGCTCACGAACACACCAGTGCCACCACGAGAACACATTCACGCGTGGCGGACAAGGTCGAATCGGGTCGCCCTCGGGGCCGGCACCCGGCTCCACCTGCGCCGCAGCGCGCCTGTACACCGAACGAGCGCCCCACGTGAGCAAGATCGGAAAATCCGTAACACGCGTGTTGCACGCCGCACCCCTCGGAAGCCGTATGATCGCCCCAACACCACCGCCATGGACGTCCCTTCACGCAGGGCGGTTTGGTGACCCACCATTCCCCCTGCCCGGGCCGGGCTTGCTTCGCCCTGCCCGCGAACCGTGAAAGGCGGCCTCGCATGGTCTCTCGCGTACGCGTCTGGCTCAACCGCACGTACGCGGAGAACGTGTTCTTCACGGATCAGCTGCGACGAAATCCCAGCGACCGGGCCGTGGAGATCCACGCCACGCACGGTGACGCCGACTCCCCCGTCCTGGCCGCCGCCGACACCGCCGAGCTGGAGCCGGAGGGCCTCTCCCCCGCCGCGTACGTCGAGTACGCGCTCGCCCAGTGCAAGCGCCGGAGCATCGACGTGTTCGTGCCCCGGCTGCACCAGGAGGCGATCGTCGCGCACCGCGCCGACTTCGAGGCGGCCGGCACCGCGCTGCTCGCGCCGCCGCCGGAGGCCGTCGCCGTCTTCCACGACAAGGTGATCGCGTACGAGGCCGTACAGGCGATCGGGGTCCCCGTGCCGCCATGGTTCCGGGTCCGCACGGCCGACGAACTCGTCGCCGCCGTCGCGGAGTTGGAGGAGGCCGGACACAAGGCGTGCTTCAAGCCCGCGTCCGGCGCGGGCGGGGTGGGCTTCCGGGTGATCACGCACGCCCCCTTCTCGCTCACACACCTCAGCGGGTTCCCGAGCCCGTACGTCCAACTGGACATGGTGGTCGAGGCGTTGAGGCGGGCGGAGGAGCCGGTCGACTGGCTGGTCATGCCGCGCCTGGAGCAGCCGGAGGTGTCCGTGGACTGCCTCACGGGCCCCGACAACGTCCTGCGGATGGCCATCGGCCGGACGAAGAACGGCCGCCGCCGGGGCTTCACGCTGCACGAGCAGTGGCTGGAGCCGGCGCGGCTCATCGCCGAGGGCTTCGGGCTGCACTACCTGTCCAACATCCAGTTCCGGATGTTCGGCGACCGGCCGGTGCTGATGGACGTCAACACCCGTCCGGCCGGCGGACTGCACCAGCTGTCCCTGTGCGGCGTCAACGCGCCTTGGGCGGCAGTGCAGTTGGCGCTCGGCGAGGACCCGGGCGAGATCGTGCCGCCGTTCCTGGGGCAGGACTACACGGTGGTGTCGGGTCCGCGGCAGCTCCGCGCGGTGTCGCTGCCGCATCAGCGGGTCGAGGACACCGAGCCGTCGCTGCCGGCCGTGCCCGCGCCCGCCGACCCCGTCGAGGTTGCCCCCGCGAGCGCGGTGCAGGCACTGCCGCTTTAGCCCGTCGGCCCGGGTGCGGCACGGTTGGGTTGATCGCGCGGTTGTTCTCGCCCCCTGGAGCAACAGCCACCACATCGCGCGGCTCGCCTACTGGGCCGTCAACCGCGACCGGCCCTGCCCGGGCGGGGGCGTGGTGAGCAACTGCTCCGGCATCAGCCAGAGCACCTGGCAGTTCACCGCCATCACGGCCGGCTTCACTGGCTGAGCCCCTCGGAGGCGAAACGAAAGTCCCCCTGATTCCGGCCCGGGGGACTTTCTTTCGCGGAAGGTGTATCAGGACCCGGGGTGGCTGCTCTTAAGGGTGATGGGCCCTACGGGGGGGAGCTTGGGGGAAGCGCCGGGGCCCGGCGGGGAAGCACAGGGATCGACGGGGGAAGCACGGGAATCGACGGGGGATTCCCGGGGGAACGGGGGATCGGGTCGGTCGGCCGCTGTCACGGGGAGCGACCGACCGACCCGAACGTATGTCCCCTCTCCCCGCTTCGTCTCTCCCTCTGGTTCGTCTCTCCCCTGGTTCGCCTCGCGGCCTTCTCAGAAGCGTCCCGAGCCCCGGTACAGCTCCAGTTCGCCCTCCAGTTCCACCGCGAGCACCGTGGCGTGCGGGTCGAGGTCGGACCCCGCCGGGGGGTCGATCCACAGCACGCCGACGGCCTCGTGCAGCCCGCCGACCACGCGGTTGGCCAGTTCCGTTCCGGTGCCGAGCACTGTGACCCTGCGGACCGGCGTGACCAGACCCCGCACACCGATCTCGGAGCGCGGGATGTCGAACAGCGTGAGGTAGAGCGTGCGACGGTCGGCGGACAGGGTGCTCGGCCCGTAGTGGTGCCCGGCCGGGAGCCCCCGCACCGTCCCGTACACGGCCTCCGCGTGTTTGCGGATCCACTCCCCCAGCCCTTCGAGGCGCTCGACCTGCGGCTGCGGGATGGTGCCGTCCTCCATCGGGCCGACGTCGAGCAGCAGATTGCCGCCGCCCCCGATGGTCTCCGTGAAGTAGCGGACCAGTTGGGTGAGCGACTTGTGGTTCTGGTCGTGGTGCCGGTACCCCCACGAGTCGTTGATGGTGAGGCACAACTCCCAGGGCCCCGGCGGGGGTTCGATGGGCGCGCCCTGTTCGGGGGTGGCGTAGTCGCCCTCGCTGAGCATGCGGGCGTTGAAGACGACGTCCGGGGAGTACGAGCGGATCAGCGCGGCGAGTTCCTTGATGCGCCACTGCTCCTCGCTGCGGTCCCACTCGCCGTCGAACCACATGAGGTCGGGCCGGTAGCGGGAGGCCAACTCCGTGATCTGGCCGTCCCGGTAGGCGATGAACCGCTCCCAGGCCACCAGGTCCTCGTCCTCGGCCGAGCACTCCGAGTAGCGGTTGTCCTCCAGCTCCGGCGGGCGGCCCGGCTTGCGGGTGGTGGCGTAGTCGGGGTGGTTCCAGTCGGAGTGCGAGTAGTACAGGCCGACCTTGAGGCCCTTCTCGCGCAGGGCGTCGGCGAAGCCGGTGAGGTAGTCGCGGCCCAGGTCGAGGTTGCCGTAGGCGGTGTCCCACAGGGCGACGCCGTCGTGGTGGCGGCTGGTCAGGACGGCGTACCCGGCGCCCGCCCGGGCGAACAGGTCGGCCCAGGCGCGCGGGTCGTAGCGGGCGCCGGTGAAGCGGTCGAGCTGGGACATGTACTGGTCGTGCGGCACGATGTCGTCGTAGAACGACCAGGACTCCTGGACGCCGTCGACGGCGTAGATCCCCCAGTGGACGAAGATCCCCAACTTGGCGTCGGTGAACCAGGGTTGCATGGTCACGGATGAACTCCTCCGCAGGGCAGGGCACTTCGGGGGCGGGGGGCGGGCGCGCGGTGTGGCGTGACGCCTGGTGCGGTTCGCGGGCCCGCCCCCCGAGGGGCCGTTGCTAACGGCCGGTGGCAGCGCGTTCCAGACGGAGCGTCAGGATCTGGAAGGGGCGCAGGACGACGTCGACGGCGCCGTCGGCACCGAGGGGCGCCGGCTCCAGGGGCCGCTCCAGCAGGTCGGTGAGCTGCGCGCCCGCGAGCGGGAAGCCCGTGCGCAGGGCGCCGGTGGCCCGGCCGCCGCGGGACTCGTAGAGCCGGACGACGACGTCACCGGACTCGTCGTCGGCGAGCTTCACCGCCTCGACGGTGATGCCGTCGCCGGCCACCGAGACGACCGGCTCGGGCGCGCCCGCCGCGTCCGCCACGCGCAGCGGAAGGTTGAGGGCGTAGCCCTCGGCGACCGCGTCCTCGATGCTCGCGCCGGGCAGCAGCGCGTAGGTGAAGCGGTGCCGGCCCTGGTCGGCCTCGGGGTCGGGCACGCGCGGGGCGCGGACCAGGCTCAGGGCGACCGTGGTCGTCGTAACACCGTCCTCGCGGACCGTGCGTGAGACGTCGTGGCCGTAGGTCGAGTCGTTGATGACCGCGACGCCGTAGCCGGGCTCGCCGATGTGCACCCAGCGGTGGCCGGAGACCTCGAACCGGGCCGCCTCCCAGCTGGTGTTGGTGTGGGTGGGGCGCTGGATGTGGCCGAACTGGATCTCCGCGGAGGAGTGCGCCGCCCGGACGTCGACCGGGAAGACCGCCTTGAGGATCTTCTCCGCCTCGTGCCAGTCGATGTCGGTCTCGAAGTCGATGCGAGGGCTGCCGGCGCGCAGGGTGATCGTCTGGGTGATGGTCGAGCCCTTGCCGAAGGAGCGGGTGACCCGGATCGCGCCGACGAGCGGGTCCTCCTCCACGACCGTCACCGCGTCCGGCTCCAGCAGGTCGGTGTAGCGGTTCTTGTAGTGCTTGTCGATGTCCCAGGCGTCCCAGTAGTTGGGGAGGTCGGTGTGCAGGCGAAGCAGATTGCCCGGGTCGGCGAGAACTTCGCGGTTCGAGCGCAGGTCGTAGACGGAGGACAGGGTGCCGTCTTCCGCGACCTGTACCCGGACCAGGCCGTTGTCGAGGATGCGTCCGGAGACC
Organism: Streptomyces sp. NPDC050121; assembly: GCF_044460385.1. Taxonomy (NCBI): domain Bacteria; kingdom Bacillati; phylum Actinomycetota; class Actinomycetes; order Kitasatosporales; family Streptomycetaceae; genus Streptomyces; species Streptomyces sp. NPDC050121. Next base: position 233,285 of record NZ_JBITJV010000002.1, read on the forward strand.
GTCACGGGCTGCGGGAGCTCGGCGGCGGCCGGGTCGGCCAGCGGCGCGCTGCCGCTCGCGGGCACCTCGACGTACGCCGGTGCGCCCTCGGGCGTGCGGACCACCTCGGCGCGGGCGTACGGGCTGGTGTTGAAGACACGGGCGTCGCCACCGCCCAGTGCGGCCACCGCCTGCGCCGTCAGCGCCTCCAGTTCCTCGGCGACACGCGCGTATTCGGCCTCCGCCTCGCGGTGCACCCAGGCGATCGAGGAGCCCGGCAGGATGTCGTGGAACTGGTGCAGCAGGACCGTCTTCCACAGCCGGTCGAGCTTGTCGTACGGGTAGGCGTACCCCGGCGCGTGCAGTGCGGCCGTCGTCGCCCAGAGCTCCGCCTCGCGCAGCTTGTGTTCGCTGCGCCGGTTGCCCTGCTTGGTGCGGGCCTGGGTGGTGTAGGTGGCGCGATGCAGCTCCAGGTAGAGCTCGCCGACCCAGACCGGCGCGTCCGGGTACTCGGCGCGGGCCTTGGCGAAGAACTCGTCGGGGTGTTCGACGACGACCTTCGGCGACCCTTCCAGGTCGGCCAGCCTGCGCGCCCGCTCCATGATCTCGCGGGTGGGGCCGCCACCGCCGTCGCCCCAGCCGAAGGGGGCCAGGGAGCGCGAACCGCCGCCCTTCTCCGCGTAGTTGCGCACGGCGCGGTCCATCTCCTCGCCGCTGAACCGGGCGTTGTAGGTGTCGATCGGCGGGAAGTGCGTGAAGATGCGGGTGCCGTCGATGCCCTCCCACCAGAAGGTGTGGTGGGGGAACTTGTTGGTCTGGTTCCAGGAGATCTTCTGGGTGAGGAACCACTCGTTGCCGGCGAGCTTGGCGAGCTGCGGGTAGGCGGCGTTGTAGCCGAAGGAGTCCGGCAGCCAGACGCCCTTGGTCTCGATGCCGAAGTGCTCGATGAAGAACCGCTTGCCGTGCACGAGTTGGCGGGCGATGGCCTCGCCGCCGGGCAGGTTGCCGTCGGACTCGACCCACATGCCGCCGACCGGCGCCCACTGCCCCTTCTTCACCGACTCCTGGATCCGCGCCCACACCTGCGGGTAGTTGTCGCGCACCCACTCGTACTGCTGGGCCTGCGAGCAGGCGAAGATGAAGTCGTCGTACTCCTCGGCGAGCGAGGTGACGTTGGAGAAGGTGCGGGAGGTCTTGCGCTTCGTCTCGCGGATCGGCCACAGCCAGGCGGAGTCGATGTGCGCGTGGCCGACGCCGGAGATGGTGTGGGCGCTGGCGTGCGCGGGGCGGGCCAGGACGGGGGCGAGGACCTCGCGGACGGCGGCGGCGGTGCCGGAGATGTCGTCCAGGTCGAGGGCGTCCATGGCGCGGTCCAGGGCGTGCATGATCTCGTGGCGGCGCGGCTCGTGCTCGCCGAGGTGGACCATGAGCTCGCGCAGCACCTGGAGGTCGAGGTCGAGGTGCCAGACCTGCTCGTCGAGGACGGCGATGTCGGCGCGGCGGAAGGTGTAGAGGGGACGGTCGCCCGCCGTCAGCACATCGCCCAGCGGGGTCGGGCCGGCGAAGTCGTTCGCCAGGATGTCCGGGTTGGAGGCCGCCTCCACCAGGTAGTCGATGCTCTCCCCGCCCGTCGCCGGGTTGCCGATCGGCACGTACTGGTTGAGCGGGTTGACCGCCTTCAGCGGGGTTCCGTCGGTGCGGTGGACGAGGGCCTCGGCCTGGTTGCCGGGCCAGTCGCCCACGAAGCCGAGGTCGATGACGGCCTCGACGCGCTTGCCGGCCCACTCGGCGGGCACCTGGCCGCGCATCCGGAACCAGGTGGTGCCCCAGGGCGGGCCCCAGGGGGTGTCCATCGCGAAGGGCTGGTAGGCGGCGGCCGCGGCCTCGGCGAAGGGGACCGGCTCCCCCGGCGCCTGCCAGGCCTCGACCTCGAAGGGCACGGTGGCCGCGTAGATCGCGGGCTTGATGCGCTGGTTGTGGACGCGCTCGACGCGCTCCTCGATGCGGCGGCGTTCGTCATGCATGGGGAATCTCCAGAGAGGGACCACGGAGGGCGGGGAAGGCGGGGAGGCCCGGGGCCGGGGGTTGGGCGGATCGAGAGGCGGGAAAGCGCTTTCCGTCGGGCGCCTACTTAAGGTACGCCAGCCCGGGGTGGACGTCGGTGTAGCCCTCGACCAGCCGGCGGGCCACGTTCACCGAGTCCACCAGCGGGTGCAGCGCGAACGCCTTCACGGCCGTCGTGCGCGAGCCGGACTCGGCGGCGGCGAGCACCTCGCGCTCGACGCCCTTCACCGCGCAGACCAGGCCGGTGGCGTGCTCGGGCAGCGGGGCCACGGCGACCGGGTGCGCGCCGTTGGCGTCGACGAGGCAGGGCACCTCGATGACGGCGTCGGTGTCGAGCACCGAGAGGGTGCCCTGGTTGCGGACGTTGAGGATCAGGGTCGTGCGCTCGTCCCGGGCGATGGCCCGCATCAGGGCGAGGGCGACCTTCTCGTAGCCGCCGGAGAGGTCGTCGGCGTCGCGTTCGCCGGCGCCGGCCGTCTCCCGGTTCTCGGCCATGTAGGTGGCCTCGCGCTCGGCGCGGGTGCGGTCCCAGGTGGTCAGGGCCGCCGCGTCGGGGCGCTTCATCTCCTCGTAGAAGCGGGCCTGCTGGTCGGCGAGGAAGGCGCCGCGGGTCTTGACGGCCTGCTGGTAGGCGCGGACTGCTTCCCGGTTGAAGTAGTAGTAGTGCAGGTACTCGTTGGGGATCGCGCCGAGGGACTGCAGCCAGTCGACGCCGAAGAGCTTGCCCTCCTCGAAGGAGCCGAGCAGGTCGGGGTCGGCGAGCAGCCGGGGGAGTTCGTCGCGTCCGGCGACGCGCAGGCCGCGGACCCAGCCGAGGTGGTTGAGACCGACGTAGTCGATCCACGCCTCCTTCGGGTCCGCGCCGAGGACGCGGGCGATCCGGCGGCCGAGGCCGACCGGGGAGTCACAGATGCCGATGACGCGATCGCCGAGGTGACGGGACATGGCCTCGGTGACCAGGCCGGCCGGGTTGGTGAAGTTGATGACCCACGCGTCGGGGGCCAGGCGGGCCACCCGCCGGGCGATGTCGACGGCGACGGGGACCGTGCGCAGGCCGTAGGCGATGCCGCCGGCGCCGACCGTCTCCTGGCCGAGGACACCCTCGGCGAGAGCCACCCGCTCGTCGTGGGCGCGGCCTTCGAGGCCGCCGACGCGGATCGCGGAGAAGACGAAGTCGGCGCCGCGCAGCGCCTCGTCGAGGTCGGTGGTGGCGGTCACCTTCGGGGCGTCGGGGACGCGGGCCGCCTGCTCCTGAAGCACCTTGGCGACCGCATACAGCCGGCTGTCGTCCAGATCGTGCAGGACGACCTCCGTGACCCGCCCCTCGGCGCGGTCCGTCAGCAGCGCCCCGTACACGAGCGGCACCCGGAACCCGCCGCCGCCCAGAATCGTCAGTTTCACCCTCGCACCTTTCCTGCCACGACCACCTCGACGCCCGCCTCCTCCAAGGAGGACCGGGTCACCGGGTCGACCGGCGTGTCCGTCACCACCACGTCCAGGTCCTCGGGACCGCAGACCTTCGCCATGCCCGTACCCGGGAACTTCGCCGAGTCGGCGAGCAGGACGACCTTGTCACCGGCCTTGATCATGGCCCGTTTCACCGGCACCTCGACGACCGTCGTGTCCATCACCTGCCCGGCCGGGCGCACTCCACTGGTGCCGAGGAAGAGCCAGTCGGCGTGCAGCTGGCGCAGGTTGTCCTCGGTGAGGAAGCCGACCAGGGAGCGGTACTCGCGGCGGACCATGCCGCCGAGCAGCACCAGTTCGATGCCCTCGTCGTCGGCGAGCTCCTCGTAGACCACCAGGTTGGAGGTGATCACCGTCAAGCGGCGGCCGTGCAGCTGGCGGGCCAGGCGATAGGCGGTGGTGCCGATGTCGAGGAGCACCGACTGGCCGTCCGCGACCATCGCCGCGGCGTGCGCGGCTATCGTGTCCTTCTCGGCCACGCGCACCTCGGCGACCTCGGCGAAGGGCTGGTCGCCCTCCTCCGCGACGGCGCCGCCGTGCACCCGGGTGAGCAGGCCGTCCTCCTCGAGTTTGACCAGGTCACGCCTGATCGTGGCGGGGCTCACACCCAGTTGCTCGGAGAGGTCGGTCACGGCCGCGGGACCGCCGGAGCGCAGGGCCCGCAGGATGAGTTGATGTCGTCGTTCTGCCAGCACGACGTGAACACTACTCGTCATCTTCAATCAAATCCATGCTCAGTTCTGCTGAGGTATTGACCAATCTCGCCGGGGGGCGCACGATTCCGGTCACCGAATTGAAGAGTTTTGACGAGAGGATGTGCGGTGGACGACGACCGGCCCGAGGTGCTGCTCACCGGGCTGCTCTTCTACGACCTCGTCCTCACGGGGCTCGGCAAGCCGCCGACGCCCGGCGAGGAGATCTGGACGGCGGGCATGGGCTGCGGCCCCGGGGGCATCGCCAACCTCGCGGTCGCCGCGTCCCGCTTCGGCCTGCGCACCTCGCTGGCCACGGTCTTCGGCGACGACTTCTACGGTGCCCACTGCCAGCAGGTCCTCGCCGGGCAGGAGGGCGTCGACCTCGCCCTGTCCCGCGTGGCGGACGGGTGGCACACCCCCGTGACCGTCGCCCTCGCGCTCCCCCACTCTCGGCTTCGCTCGAGCGGGGGGACCCCCATCCACGACCGGGCCCTGGTCACCCACGGCCAGGAGCCGCCGTACTCGCAGGACCAGCTGATGGGCGATCCGCCCGAGGCGCGCACAGCCCTCGTGCACCTGGAGGCCGAACCACGCGCCTGGCTCGCCAAGGCGGCCGCGGGTGGCACGCAGATCTACGCCGACGTCGGCTGGGACCCCACCCAGCGGTGGTCCACCGACCTCCTCGACCAGCTCGCCCTGTGCCACGCCTTCCTCCCCAACGAGACCGAGGCGATGGCGTACACCCGCACCGACAGCGCGGTCGCCGCGCTCGGCACGCTCGCGGAGCTGGTGCCGGTGGCCGTGGTCACCCGGGGCGCCGAGGGTGCTCTCGCGGTCGACCAGACGACCGGGGAGTACGCCGGGGTCCCCGCCCTCGCCGTCGACGTCCTGGACGCGACGGGCGCCGGGGACGTGTTCGGCGCGAGCTTCCTCGCGGCCTCCCTGGGCGGCTGGCCGCTGGAGGAGCGGCTGCTGTTCGCCGTCCTGTCCGCCGGGCTCTCGGTGCAACACCACGGCGGGGCCCTCGCCGCGCCCGGCTGGTACGGCATCGACCGCTGGTGGCGCTCGGTGACCGACCCCGAGCTGAAGCGGAGGTACGGCTTCCTCGCCGACCGCATCCCGGCGGACGTGGGCCCGGCCGTGCACCACGCGCCGGTCACCCCGCCCGTCCGGCTCTGACCCCGCCCGCCCCCGAACACGAACCACCTCACGCTTGCCCCTCGATGGCACATCGTCTGCGAAGACGCGAACAGATCCGAAAGGCGGTGGGAGCTGTGCGGCTCTCCCGTAGAGGCCTGCTGCGAGCGAGCCTGGCCGGTTCGGCCGTCACGGCGCTCGGCGGCCTGGCGTCCGGCTGCGCCGTTCCGACCGGTTCGACCGGGCGGAACATGGTCCTGTGGTACTGGGACGGCGGCCTCGGCGACACGGTCGTCAAGAACGCCAAGGCCCGATACGACACCTCCGTCGACCTCCAGGCCATCAAGATCGGCGGTTACTACCGGTCGAAACTGATCACGACGATGGCCGGCCGCGCCCACATCCCCGACATCGCGGGCCTGAAGGGCGAGGACATGGCGTCTTACCTGCCCAACGCCGACCAGTTCGTGGACCTGCGCACGCTCGGCGCGGACAAGTACAGGTCCCAGTACCTGCCCTGGAAGTGGGAGCAGGGCATCGCCGACGACGGCACGATGATCGGCTTCCCGATCGACTGCGGCCCGGTGGGGCACTTCTACCAGTACGCCGTCTTCCAGAAGGCGGGACTGCCCTACGAGCCCGCCGATGTGTCGAAGGAGCTCAACACCTGGGAGAAGTTCTTCGCGGCGGGCGAGCAGCTCAGAAAGCGGATCCCGGGGACCTCGCTGCTCACCGACGTCAACAGCGTCTACGACAACGTGGTGAACCAGGGCAGCAAGCGTTACGTCGACAAGGACCGCCACTTCATCGGCGACCAGGAACATGTGCGCGACGCCTGGGCGCTCGCCGTCGAGGCGAAACAGCGCAAGATCGTGTCGAACCTGGTCACCGGCACCCCGGACCAGCTGTCGGCGGTGGAGGACGGCAAGCTGCCGAGCCAGCTTGGCGCCTCCTGGGCCACCAGCGACCTCAAGAACGGCGTGCCGAAGACGAAGGGCCGGTGGCGGGTGGCCGACATGCCGGTGCGGCCCGCCAACAACGGCGGCTCGTTCCTGTCGATCACCAAGGCCTGCCGGGAGCCCGAGCAGGCCTTCCAGATCATCAGCTGGATGCTCGACGCGGGCAACCAGGCGCAGGGCTTCGTCGACGCGGGCCTCTTCCCCTCCACCCCCGCCTCGTACGGCGCGGCGCAGCTGCGCGAGCCCGACCCCTTCTTCGGCGGCCAGGTCACGATGGACGTCTTCGGGCCCGCCGCGCAGAAGATCGTCGTCGCCTACAACAGCCCGTTCGACATCGCGCTCGGGCAGCCCGTCAAGGACGAGATCAAGAACGTCGGCGTCCTCGGCAAGGACCCGAAGCAGGCCTGGAGCGACGCCATGAGCACATGCCGGCGGATCGCGAAGCACCTGGGGGTGAGCTACTGATGGCCACCCTCCCCGCGCTGGAGAAGCCCCCGGCGGCCCTCACGGAGACACCCGTGACACAACCCCGGAAAGGTTTCCGCAAGCACTGGCACCTCTATGTCGCGATCTCCCCTTTCTACCTGCTGTTTCTCTGTTTCGGCCTGATACCCGTCGGCTTCTCGCTCTATCTCTCGTTCCACCGCTGGGACGGCCTCGGCTCGATGGAGTGGGCGGGGCTGTCGCAGTACCAGTACCTGCTCAGCGACTCCGAGTTCTGGAGCTCGATCGGGACCACGATCGTCATCTGGGCGCTGGCCACCTTCCCCATGATCTTCCTGGCGATGGTGACGGCCGTGATGCTCAACTCGGCGGTCCGTTTCAAGAACCTCTACCGCGTTGCCTACTTCCTGCCGAACGTCACCTCGGTCGTGGCGATCGCGATCATCTTCGGTTCGGTCTTCTCCACCAACTTCGGTCTCGTCAACGCGTTCCTGCAGGCGATCGGTTTCGACCAGATCGCCTGGCTCAACACCCCGTGGGGCATCAAGGTCGCCATCGCGACACTGATGACCTGGCAGTGGACCGGTTACAACGCGATCATCTTCCTCGCCGGGCTCCAGACCATCCCGGGCGAGCTGTACGAGGCGGCGCGGATGGACGGCGCCGGCCCCGTGCAGACGTTCTTCCGGATCACGCTGCCGATGATGCGTCCGGTGCTGCTGTTCGTGCTCGTCGTGTCGACGGTCACCGGTCTGCAGAGCTTCTCCGAACCCCAGGTCCTGCTGCAGAACACCTCGAACGACTCGACGTTCTCGGGCGGCCCCGGCCACGCCGGCCGGACCATGGTCCTCTACTTCTTCCAGCAGACCTTCGACAACAACGACTTCGGCTACGGCGCCGCCGTGGCGTGGGGCATCTTCCTCGTCGTCGTCCTCTTCTCGATCATCAACTGGCGTCTGGTGCAGCGCCGGGGCGAAGACTAGGGAGGCCCGCTAGCCATGACATCCATCCAAGAATCCCGGCTCCGGCGTGCCAAGAGGATCGACGGGTCGCTGCGCAGAGGGCTCGCGCTGCACGCCAGTCTCGTCCTCGGTGTCCTGCTCTCGGCCTTCCCGTTCTACTGGGCCGTGATCATGTCGACGCACACGTCGTCGGAGATCTTCTCCTACCCGCCCAAACTGCTGCCGGGCACCCACTTCCTGGAAAACGTCCGCAACCTCTTCGACAACATCGATTTCTTCGGCTCGATGTTCAACTCGCTGCTGGTCGCGGGTTCGGTGACGTTCCTGGTCCTGTTCTTCGACTCGCTGGCGGCCTTCGTCTTCGCCAAGTTCGAGTTCCCGGGCAAGCGGCTGCTGTTCGTGTTGCTCATGTTCATCTTCATGGTGCCGGCACAGCTCCAGGCGATTCCCCAGTTCGTCATCATGGCGAAGCTCGGCTGGATCGGCTCGATGACGGCGCTGATCGTGCCGGCGGCCGCCAACGCGTTCGGCATCTTCTGGATGCGCCAGTACATGACGGGCGCGATCCACGACGAACTCCTCGACGCCTCCCGCATCGACGGCGCGAACTTCCTGCGCCAGTACTGGCACGTGGCCCTCCCGGTGGTCCGGCCGGGCCTGGCGTTCCTCGGCATCTTCACCTTCATGGGCCAGTGGAACGACTACGCCTGGCCCCTGATCGCCCTCACCAACCCGGACAACGTGACCCTCCAGGTCGCCCTGTCCCAGCTCAACGGCACCCACGGCACCACGGACTACGGAATGGTCATGACCGGCGCACTGCTCGCCCTCGTCCCGCTGCTGATCGTGTTCGCGATCGGCGCCCGCCAGATGATCGGGGACCTCGCCAAGGGAGCGATCAAGTGAGCGACGACGTGACGGACCCGCTGCTGGCGCTGCGCCCGTGGGAGGCACCCGAGGTGACCTCCTGGCAGCGGCTGCCCATGAACGCCGTCGACCGGCGCACCGGAGCACACTCCCTGGACGGCGACTGGCGTTTTCGGTTGCTGTCCGCTCCGGACGCGCCGGTCGGCGGTCCCTGGTCGACGGCGACCGTGCCCGGCGTATGGACCATGCAGGGCACGGACGACCTTCCGCAGTACCTGAACATCCGGATGCCGTACGCGGAATTTCCTCCCCTGTCGCCGGCCGGCAATCCGACCGGGGTGTACGAGCGGGAGATCGACGTACCCGCCGAGTGGGCCGGGCGCCGGATCGTGCTCCAGGTCGGGGCCGCCGAGAGCGTGCTGCTGGTGCACGTGGACGGGCGGCCCGTCGGCGTCTCCAAGGACTCCCATCTGGCGGCCGAGTTCGACCTGTCGGACGTCGTGCACCCCGGCGGGAGGTCCGTGCTGCGGCTGACGGTCGTCAAGTGGTCGGACGCCTCGCACATCGAGGACCAGGACCACTGGTGGCACGGCGGGATCACCCGCTCGGTGCTGCTGTACGCCACCGACCCACTGCACCTGGCCGACGTGACCGTGCGGGCGGGGCAGGACGGTGAACTGCGCGTCGACTGCCGGGTACGGGACGCCGGCGGTGGGGCGCTGCCCGAGGGCTGGTACGTCAGCGGGGACCTGGACGGGCTGCCGGTGACCCAGGACGCCGCGTTCGACCTGGCCAACGCCGAGGACGAGCGCGTCTCCGACTTCCTCGGCGAGGCACGCCTCACCGCACGCGTGCCCGAGGTGCGCACCTGGACGGCCGAGACGCCCGAGCTGTACGGCCTGACGGTCCGGCTGCACCGCGCCGACGGCACGGTCGCCGACACCTCCCGGCACCGCGTCGGCTTCCGCGACGTCGAGATCGTCGGCCGGGACCTGCTGGTCAACGGCGAGCGGATCTTCGTCCGGGGCGTCAACCGGCACGACTTCCACCCGCTGACGGGGCGGACGGTGTCGTACGACGACATGCGCGCGGACCTGGTCCTGCTCAAGCGTTTCGGCTTCAACGCGATCCGCACCGCGCACTATCCGGGCGACCCGACGCTGTACGACCTGGCCGACGAGATCGGTTTCTACGTCGTCGACGAGGCGGACATCGAGTCGCACGACCACGCCCACGAGATCGCCGACGACCCGCGCTATCTGAACGCCTTCGTCGACCGGGTCTCGCGCATGGTGCTGCGCGACAAGAACCATCCGTCGGTCATCATCTGGTCGCTGGGCAACGAGTCCGACTACGGCGCGAACCACGACGCGGCCGCGGGCTGGGTGCGCCGGCACGATCCGACCCGGCCAGTGCAGTACGAGGGAGCCGCCAAGCGTGGCTGGGCGGATCCGGGGCTCGCCTCCGACATCGCCTGCCCGATGTACGCGCCGCTGGAGGACTGCGTCGCGCACGCGCTGTCCGGGCAGCAGACCAAGCCGCTCATCCAGTGCGAGTACTCCCACGCGATGGGCAACAGCAACGGCACGCTGGCCGACCACTGGGCCGCCATCGAGGCAACCCCGGGTCTTCAGGGCGGGTTCATCTGGGAGTTCTGGGACCACGGAATCCTTCAGTCCGTGAACGACGGAAGACCGGTCGGGCGTGGGGGCGCCGGGCTCTACGACAACGGTGTCGCCGCACCCGGGTACCGCTGGGCGTACGGCGGCGACTTCGGCGAGAAGGACCATGACGGCGCGTTCATCGCCGACGGCGTCGTCTTCCCGGACCGCACTCCGAAGCCGGTGATGTACGAACACCGTGAGCTCGCCGCGCCCCTGCGGCTCCAGGGCTTCCGGCACGAGGGCCTGGTCCTCTCCAACCACCAGCACTTCCGCGGCCTGGAGTGGCTCGCCGGCGAGTGGGAGCTGTCGCTCGCCCACGGCGGGACGCTCACCGCGACGGCCGAGCTGCCCGACCTGCGGCCGGGCGAGACGACCGTGGTGCCGCTGCCGTTCGCGCTGCCCGAGGACGGCGGCGAGGCATGGCTGACGCTGCGGGTGACGACGGCGCAGGACCTGCCGTGGGCGCCACGCGGCACGGAGGTGTGCGCACCGCAGGTGCAGCTCCGAGCGGCCGCGCCGGCCGAGGAGCCGGTGGGATCCGGTCGGGTCGAGATCGACGCCGACGGACTCCTCGTCCACCCTCTGCTGGCCGCCGCGCCCACGCTGTCGCTGTGGCGGGCGCCCACCGACAACGACGAGCTGGGCGGGATGGCGCTGCGCTGGCGGACGTGGGGCCTGGACTCCCTCGTGCGCAAGCTGCTCACGGTCCACCAGGAGGGCGACGGGGTGAGCGTGCTCTCCGAGTACGCCGGCACCACCGGCGTCGTCCGGCACCGGCAGGTGTTCACGCCGGTGGAGGGCGGGGTTCGGATCGACGAACAGGCCGAGCTGCCAGAGGAGTTCGACGACGTGGCGCGGGTCGGCTCGGTCTTCGAGACGATCGCGGGGCTGGACCTGCTGGAGTGGTTCGGGCAGGGCCCCTGGGAGTCGTACCCGGACCGCAGCGGTGGCGCGCCGGTGGGCCATCACTCCGTCCCCGTCGACGAGTTGTTCACGCCCTACCTGCGTCCGCAGGAGAGCGGCGGCCGGCACGGGGTACGGCGCTTCACGCTCTCGGCGCCGGACGCCACCGGCCTCGCCGTCACGCTGGACGAGCCGCGCCAGGTCTCCGTCACGCGGTACCGCGCCGAGGACCTGACCGCCGTCTCCCACCATGACGAACTCGTCCCGCGGGCCGGCTGCGTGGTGCACCTCGACGCGGCGCACCGCGGCCTCGGCACGGCATCGTGCGGGCCCGACACCTTCCCCTCCTACCTCGTCGCACCGGGCGTCCACCGCTGGAGCTGGACCCTGCGCGTTCTTTAGAACTCCCTCTCCCGGCAACGGACTTCCCTACGGAGCACACATGTGTACTTCGCATGCCCACGACCTCAGCGAGGCCGCGCAGGCCGGTGCCGGAAGACGCGGTTTCCTCCGCGCCACCGCGCTGCTCGGCGCCGCCGCCACGGCCGGCATCGCCCTGCCGGCCACCGCGGAGGCCGCCTCCGTCGAGGCGGCCTCCGCCAAGACCTGGCGTCCCGACCCCGACAGCCGCCGCTTCACGCTCGCCGTCATGCCCGACACGCAGTACCTCTTCGACGGCCCGAGCATCGACAAGGCGCCGGTCGAGGCGTCGCTGCGCTATCTACTGGAGCACGGCAAGGACGAGAACATCGTGTTCCTGTCCCACCTGGGCGACCTCACCCAGAACGGGACGAAGGACGAAGTCACCGCGATCAGCGAGGCGTTCGGGCTGCTGGACCGGCGCGGGGTCGGCTACAGCGTGCTGGCCGGCAACCACGACGTGAAGTCGTCGACGACCGACCAGCGCGGCGCGACCCCGTACCTGGACGCCTTCGGTCCCCAGCGCTTCCGGGGGACGTCCACGTTCGGCGGGGCCTCCCCCGACGGCTACAACTCGTACCACCTGTTCCGGGCGGCCGGGCGGGAGTGGATGGTGCTGGCGCTGGACTGGCGGTTGTCGGACCAGGGCTACGCCTGGGCCGCCGGCGTCCTCGCCAAGCACCCGAGGACTCCGGTCGTCCTGACCACGCACGAACTGGTCGTCGAGGACGACTCCCTCTCGGCGTACGGGCAGCAGTTGTGGGACCGGCTGATCGAGGACCACGACCAGATCTTCCTCACCCTCAACGGGCACTACTGGCCGGCCGGCCGGGCCACGCGCAAGAACGCGGCGGGACATGACGTCCACCTGCATCTGACGAACTATCAGAATCGTTACTTCGGCGGCGCGGCGATGATCCGCCTCTACCGCTTCGACCTCGACCGCGACGTCATCGACGTGGAGACCGTCTCCCCGTGGATCCTGGGCCGGGGCGCGAAGGGGCTCAACGAGCTTGAGCGGCAGGAGATCGAGCTGAGCGGCGACGCCGACCGGTTCTCCGTCGACATCGACTTCACCGAGCGTTTCTCCGGCTTCGCCCCGGTGCCGGCGCGGCCCGCACGTCCCGCCTCCAAGGTCGTCATCCCGGGCACGGTCGCCTACTGGCGCTTCGACGGGCACGCCGACGCCACAACCGTGTCCGGCACCGTCCGTGACCTGTCCGGGCGCGGCAACGACCTCACCGTCGTCCCGGTCGCCGGCGGCACCCTCGGCTGGTCGTCCGACCACCACCCCGACCAACCCGGGCACGGCAGCCTGGAGTTCCAGGGTTTCAAGTCCCCGCTGAAGGGGGCGTACCTGCGCACCGTCGACGGCGCGCCGCTCAACTCGGCCACGTTCAGGGCCGGTTACACCATCGAGGCGTTCTACCGCCTTCCGGCGGACTGGGACCCCTCGCACCACGCGTGGTCGGGACTGGTCGGCCGGACGGGAACAGGCGGCGCCGCGGGCAAGACCGGCGACGACCCCGACGAGCCCCTCGCCACCCTCTCCCTCTCCAACGACCGGGAGCCGCAGTGGGCGATGCGCCCGCTGAACCAGGAGGGCATCGCCACCAACTGGGGGCAGGAGACGCCGCTGGAGACCTGGTGGCACCTTGCGGTCGTCAACGACGGCCGGCACACCACGCTGTACGTCGAGGGCTGCCCGGTCGTACGCAACCCGAAGGCGGCGTCCGTCGGCATCACCTCCGTCGGGCTGCCGTGGCTGCTCGGCGGCTACGAGTACGGCGGCGTGATCGACCAGATCCTGCACGGCCGCCTCGGCGACGTCCGCATCGTCGAGCGGGCGCTGCCCGTGACCTCCTTCATGAACCACTGACGCCCTCGAAGAGGACACCGAAGAACCATGACCGAGCAGCAACTGCCCGTCTGGGCCGACCCTTCCGTCTCCCCCGCCGCTCTCGACGCCCAAGGCGTGTCGAGACGTCAACTCCTGTGCCGTGCCGGTCTGTTCGGTGCCGCGTTCGCGCTCGGCGGGGCGGCCACCCCGGCCGTCGCCGCCACCGGCCACGGCTACGGCGGCGAGGACCCGTGCCTCGCCTACCTCGTCGGCGACCACCATGTGCACTCCGTGTACAGCCACGACGCGAAGTACACCTTCTCCCAGCAGGCGCGGGCCGCCGCCCGGTACGGGCTCGACTGGATGGTGTTCAACGAGCACTCCAACTTCGGGCACGCCCACTACGGCGCCGCCATGGAGCACCAGGAGATCCTCAAGGCCCGCGCCGAGAACCCGCGCCAGCTGATCTTCCAGGGCCTGGAGTGGTACATCCCGGCCGCCGAGCACTGCACGGTGTTCGCCGCGCCCGGCCCGCACGAGGTCGACCTGCTCACGCAGTTCGAGCTCGCCTACGACGGCAAGCTGCTCGGGTACACCGAGGGCTCCGCCGGCGCGGCCGACACCGCCCGCAACGAGGCGCACGCCGTCAAGGCGATCAAATGGCTGGCCGAACAGCGCCGTTCTGGCTACGTCGACGACGTCCTCGTCCTCGCCAACCACCCGCTGCGCCTCGGCATCGACTCACCCCACGAGATGCGGGGCTGGCGCGACGCGGCCCCCGAGATCATGATCGGCATGGAGGGCGCGCCCGGCGCCCAGGGCGCGGCGATCCCCGGCTGGCGCGGCAGCACGTCCATCCGCGGCGAGTACGAGAACAAGCCGTCCGCGCAGTCCTGGGCGGGCTACCCGGCGGACGCCTATCTGACGTACGGCGGCTTCGACTGGGCGACGGCGACCGTCGGCGGCCTGTGGGACTCGATGCTGGCCGAGGGCCGGCTGTTCTCGATCACCACCAACTCCGACAACCACCGCACCGTCTTCGACACCTGGAAGAACGGCGACTGGCCGGCCGGACAGAACTTCGACAACACCGGCAGGCTGCCCGACCCGGTGAACACCGGCACCCCGCAGCCGGGCAGCGACTTCTGGCCGGGCCAGTTCAGCCGCACGCACGTGGGCGTCACCCGGTACGGCTACCGGGCGGTGATGACGGGCCTGCGCGAGGGCCGCGTGTGGCTCGACCACGGGCATCTGCTCGACGGGCTGGAGGTCCGGCTGAGGCGGGAGCACAGCAGCGGCCGGGGCGTCACGCTCGGCGGCCGGCTGCGGGTGCGCAGAGGCGAGAAGCTCACCCTGAACATCACCGTCACCACCGCCTCCCGGCCCAACCCCCAGGGAATCCTGCCGGAGTTGGCGCACCTGGACGTCATCCGGGGCGCGGTGCGCGGTGCGGTGTCCGACCGCGACACCTGGAAGGCGCCCGACACGAAGGTCGCCCACACGACGCAGGTGAGCGGCCGCAAGGGCACGTACACCCTGCGCGTCCCGCTCGCCGTGGGCGAGGAGTCCTTCTACGTCCGCCTGCGCGGCAGCGACGGCAACCGGAACGGAACCGGTTACCTGGGCGCTTCCGTGGACCCCCACGGCCCGATCCCCCACGAGCCGGGCAACGGCGACCCGTGGGCCGACACCTGGTTCTACTCCAACCCGATCTTCGTCGACGTCGTCAGCTGAAGCACCCCGAAAGGGGCGCGGGGCTGTATCGATGTGCGGCTCCGCCGCATGGGCGCGACCGGCATCGAACAGCCCCGCGGTTCCCCACGGCACAAGCCCCTATGGCGCTGAACGGCTCGAGCGGCGCAGCCTCACGCGTAGAAACGCGACAGGCTCTGCAGCACCGCAGCGGGCTTGGCCCCGCCCTCGATCTCAATGGCCCCGTCGACAGTGATCTGCACCCCGCCCGGCACATCCTCGACCTCGGTCAGCTTGCCGACCAGCCGAATCCGTGAGCCGACCTTCACCGGCGAGGGGAAACGGACCTTGTTCAGCCCGTAGTTGACCTTGGTCGTGACGCCCTCGACGTCCAGCAGCTCGGTGAAGAGCGGGATGAACAGGGAAAGCGTCAGGTAGCCGTGGGCGATCGGCGCCCCGAAGGGCCCTTCCTTGGCCCGCTCGGGGTCCACGTGGATCCACTGGTGGTCCCCGGTCGCGTCGGCGAAGGTGTCGATGCGCTCCTGGGTGACCTCGATCCACTCGCTGGTGCCCAGGTCGCTTCCGGCCAGCTTCTTCAGCTCGTCGATGCCGTTGACGGTGATGCTCATATGCCGTTCCTCACAGGGGAGTTGTTCAGGATTTGGTGCCGAACCGGGAACGCACCCGGGACTTCAGGAGCTTTCCGGAGGCGGTACGCGGAAGTTCGTCCGCCACCACCACCGACTTGGGGATCTTGTACTTGGCGAGGCGGCCCGCCAGAGACGCGAGCACCTCGTCGGGATCCAGCGAAGCGCCCTCGCGGGGCACGACGACCGCACGCGGCACCTCGCCCCACTTGTCGTCGGACACGCCGATGACCGCGCACTCGACGATGTCGGGGTGGGCGAGGAGCAGGTCCTCGATCTCCGCGGGGTAGATGTTCTCCCCACCCGAGATGATCATGTCCTTGATGCGGTCGACGATGTGCACATAACCGTCCTCGTCGACCCGGGCCGCGTCCCCGCTGCGGAACCAGCCGTCGGCGAAGGAGGCGGCCGTCTCCTCGGGCAGCCCCCAGTAGCCGGGCATGACGTGCGGTCCGCGCACGACGACCTCGCCGGTCTCGCCGACCTCGACCGGGGCGAGGTCGGGGCGCAGGACGCGTACGTCGCTGAAGAAGTGCGGGACGCCGGCCGAGCCCGCCTTGCTGATCGAGTGCTCGGCGTCCAGGAACAGGGTGCCGGGCGAGGCCTCGGTCATGCCGTAGCCCTGGAGGAAGGTCAGTCCGCGTTCCTGGTAGGCGGCGATCAGCGGCGTCGACACCGGGGAGCCGCCGCAGGTCAGGATCCGCAGCGACGACAGGTCCGCGTCCGCCCAGCGGGGATGCCGGGCCACCTGCTCGAACATCGTCGGCACCCCGAACATGAAGGTGATCCGGTGCCGCGCGATCAGGTCGAAGGTGGCGTCCGGGTCGAAGGCCTCGACCAGGACGCAAGCGCCGCCCTTGAGGAGCACCGGCAGGGTCAGCATGTTCAGGCCGGCCGTGTGGAACAACGGCGCGGAGACCAGGGCGCGTTCGTCGGCGATCAGGTCGGTGTCGACGAGGACGTTGATCGCGTTCCAGGTGAGGTTGCCGTGCGTGAGCATGGCGCCCTTGGGGCGGCCGGTCGTGCCCGAGGTGTACATGATGATGCAGGTGTCGTCGGGGGTGACCGGCGTGTCGATCGGTTCGTCGGAGGCGTCGCCGAGCGCCTCCTCGTATTCGGCGCCGACCTCGACGTAGGCCCGGACGTCCGTGTTCCCGGGCAGTCCGGCGACCAGGCCGGCGTGCGTGGGGCCGTAGACGAGGGCCTTGGCGCCGGAGTCGGCGAGCTGGTAGGCGATCTCGGGGCCGGCGAGGCGGGTGTTCAGGGGGACGAACACCGCGCCGAGGGTGCCGGCGGCGAACAGGGTCTCCAGGTAGGAGGGGTGGTTCGGGCCGAGGTAGGCGATGCGGTCGCCGCGCCGCACGCCCCGGGCACGCAGGGCGTGGGCCAGGCGTGTGGTGCGTGCATACAGCGTGCGGTAGTCCGTCGACCGTTCACCGTGGATCAGGGCGGTGCGGTGCGGGGTCTTGCGGGCCCGGCGTGCGGGCCATGACCCCAGTCCCTCGTTGCGCATCTTCCACGCCCCTTACGGTGTGGTCAGCCCGAGGAGCCGGGCGGCGTTCTCCTTGAGGATCTTCGGCTTCACCTCGTCCTTGATCGTCAGCTTGTCGAAGTCGGCGAGCCAGCGGTCGGGGGTGAGGACGGGGAAGTCGGAGCCGAAGAGGACCTTGTCCTTCAGCAGCGTGTTGGCGTACTGCACGAGCTGCGGCGGGAAGTACTTCGGCGACCAGCCGGACAGGTCGATGTGCACGCCCGGCTTGTGGGTGGCGACGGCCAGGGCCTCGTCCTGCCAGGGGAAGGACGGATGCGCCAGGATGATCTTGAGGTGGGGGAAGTCGGCGGCGACGTCGTCCACGTGCAGCGGGTTGGAGTACTTCAGCCGGATCCCGCCGCCGCCCGGGACGCCCGCTCCGATGCCGGTCTGGCCGGTGTGGAACAGGGCGATGGTCCCCGTCTCCTCGATGACCTCGTAGAGGTCGTACGCGACCGAGCGGTCGTTGGGGAAGAAGCCCTGGATGCTGGGGTGGAACTTGAAGCCCTTCACCCCGTACTCCTCGACCAGGCGGCGGGCCTGCCGCACACCCGCCTTGCCGCGGAAGGGATCGATGGAGGCGAACGGGATGAGGACGTCGGCGTTGGCGGCGGCGGCCTCGGCGACCTCCTCGTTCGGGACGGGCGCGGTGCCGGTCGCGGACTCGGCGTCCACCGTGAAGATCACGGCGGCCATCTTCCGCTCCCGGTAGTAGCGGGCCGTCTCCTCCAGGGTCGGCTTCCGCTTGCCCTCGACCTTGAAGTAGGCGGAGGAGGCGTCGTGCAGGCCGTCGTCGAGCGAGGAGTGGCCCTTGGAGGACACCTCCGCGTGGGTGTGGACGTCGATCGCGACGAGTTCCTCGACGTCGATGGTCGCCATGGTCAGGCCTCCGGGAACTTCGGGGCGGGGATGCCGACGCTCTGGAGCTCGGCGCCCACCGAGGTGGGGAAGGCGTCGGCCAGGGTCTCGGGGGTCCAGCCGCCGTCGGCGTAGGCCGCGCGGATCTCCTGCGGATGGGACCAGAGTGCCACCTTGTCGCCGCCGATGCCGATGGCCTGGCCGGTGATGGTCCGGGCGGCCTCGGAGGCCAGGAAGGGCACGAGGACCGCGCAGTCCTCGGGGGTGCCGAAGCCCTCGCCCTTGCGCAGGAAGTCCGGCAGCGGCTCGCCGTTCTTCAGCGCCTCGACGTAGGGGGCGAAGGCGGGGATGGTCTCGGTCATCGCGGTGGCGGCGACCGGCACGATCGCGTTGACGGTGATGTTCGCGCGGCCCAGTTCCATGGACCAGGTGCGGGCGAACGCGGCGATGCCGGCCTTGGCGGCGGCGTAGTTCGTCTGGCCGAAGTTGCCGCGCTGGCCGGCCGGGGAGCCGACGAGGATCAGCGTGCCGCCCTCGCCCTGCTCGCGCATCCGTACGGCGGCGGCGCGGGCGCAGGTGAAGGTGCCCTTGAGATGGGTGGCGATCACCGCGTCGAAGTCGTCGTCGGTCATCTTCCACAGCACCTTGTCGCGCAGGATGCCCGCGTTGGTGACCAGGATGTCGAGCCGCCCGAACTCCGCCACGGCCCGGTTCACCAGCCGCTCGGCGGCCTCGGTCGTGCCGACCGGCACCACCTCGGCGACGGCCGTGCCGCCGGCCTCGGTGATGGACTTCACGGCCTGCTCGGCGACCGCCTCGTCGACGTCGTTGACGACCACGGCGGCGCCGTGGGCGGCGAGGGCGTGCGCGTAGGCGAGGCCGAGGCCCCGGCCGCTGCCGGTGACGACGGCGACCTTGCCGGTGAGATCGATGCTGGGCACGACGGTGTCCCTTCACATGGGGTGCGACTTCGTGTCGCCTGGAGCACGACGACGAGATCGAAGCTAAGAGCAATAATTGTTGTCGTCAATAGTTGTTGTCGTCCTACGGGTGCGTCATGCTGGAATCTGTACGGAGAACCACCCCCGGAAGGGGACCGAACCCAGGGAGCCCGCCATCGCCCGCCAGGACAACGCAGTGAACGCCGCGCCGATCGACGCGGACGAGCCATGGATGCGCGAGTTGCACGCGGACACCGGCTACCTGCTCTACCGCCTGGGGCTGCGCTCGGGTCAGTTGTTCAACACGTTCCTCCAGGAGTCGGGGCTGCGCCTGCGCCACTACGCGGTGCTGCGCTTCCTCGCCACCTCCGAGGGCGCCCTCCAGCGTGAGCTGAGCACCCGGCTCGGCTACGACCCCAGCGCGATCGTCGGACTGGTCGACGACCTGGAGAAGCTGGGCTTCGCCGAGCGCCGCCCGGCCCCGGACGACCGCCGCAGCCGGATCGTCGTCCTCACCGAGGACGGCCGCGCCTTCCTGCGCGGCACCGACGAGGCGGGCCTGCGGGTGACCAACGAACTGCTGGACCCCCTCGACCCCGCCGACCGCGCCACCCTGCACACGCTGCTGATGCGGATCGCCGGCGACGGACTCGCCTGACGCAGTGAGGAGGAGCTGATGGACCGGGGCGCCCTCGCCATGACCTCCCGTTCCGCTACGGACCGGCTGCTGGCCGTGCTCGCCGCCTTCGACCACACCCATGCCGCGCTGTCGCTGACCGACATCAGCCGCCGCGCCGGGCTGACCCTCAGCACCGCGCACCGGCTGGTGGGCGCGCTGACGGAATGGGGCGCCCTGGAGCGGGACGCGTCCGGCGTCTATCACGTGGGGCTGCGGCTGTGGGAGATAGCGGCGCTGGCGCCGCGCGGCCTGGCGCTGCGCCAGATCGCGCTGCCCTATCTGGAGGACCTGTACGAAGCCACGCACGAGAACGTGCAGTTGGCGGTGCGGGACGGGTCCGAGGTCGTCTACACCGAGTGGCTGTCGGGGCGTTCGGCGGTCGGCGTGCACATCCGGGTGGGCGCCCGCTGGCCGCTGCACGTCACCGGCGTCGGGCTCGCACTGCTCGCGCACGGTGAGGTGGAGCTCCAAGAGACCTACTGCGCACGGCCATTGGCGTCCTACACGGCCCACACCATCACCGATCCGGCACGGTTGCGCCGGGTGCTGGCCGAAGTACGGCGTACGGGTGTGGCGGTGAGCAGCCGTCAGGTCACCGAGGACGCCCTGTCGGTGGCCGCTCCGGTGCGCGGTCCGGGCGGCGCGGTGACGGCGGCCGTGTCGGTCGTCGTGCCGCACGCCGACGCGGCCGTCCCGGTGCTGGCGCCTGCGGTGCGGCTCGCGGCGCGCGGGATCTCGCGGGCCCTGGGCTGGCAGCCGGAGGGCCGGCCCGAGTGAGCCGGCCGCCGGGGCTGGCGGTCGCGGGTTCGCCCCGGCGGGAATGCCCACCCATGCTCGAGATCGGTTCACTGGGCCCGGAGGATCGCGCCGCCTGGGAAGTGCTGGCGCGCGGCTACGACTACCCGCTCACGTAACCCTCGCGGCTCTCGCCCCTCGCGCGGCGCTCGTGACGGCGCGAGCGCCGCGGCTGCACGCGTTTGGGCGGTTTCAAATCGTGAACTTCCCCGTGAGGAAAGGACTTTCCTTGTTTTAAGTCTTGACGGCCTTCGGGACGGAGAGCACATTGGGCCCACTTTGAGAGCGCTCTCAAAGTGCTCTCGAAGTCACCCGCGCACCTCCCCCCGTACCCGAGAGGCACCCCCATGAGTGCAACCTCCGGCATACCCAGACGGCGACGCGCGCTCCTCGCCGTACTCAGCACGCTCGGGCTGGCGGCCGCAGCGGCGGCGGCCGTCACCCTGCCCGCGAACGCCTCCGCGCCCACTCCCCCGTCCGGCTGGACGCAGGTCTTCCTCGACGATTTCACCGGAGCCGCCGGCACCGGCGTCAACACCTCCAACTGGCAGTACAGCACCGGGACTTCGTATCCGGGCGGGCCGGCCAACTGGGGCACCGGCGAGGTCGAGACGATGACCAACAGCACCAACAACGTCTCACTCGACGGCAACGGCAACCTGCGCATCACCCCGCTGCGCGACTCGGCCGGCAACTGGACCTCGGGCCGCATCGAGACCAAGCGCACCGACTTCCAGCCGCCGTCCGGCGGCAAACTGCGGGTCGAGGCCCGGCTGCAGATGCCCAATGTGACCGGCACCGCGGCCGAGGGCTACTGGCCCGCGTTCTGGACGCTCGGCGCGCCGTACCGGGGCAACTACCAGAACTGGCCGGGCGTCGGCGAGCTGGACATCATGGAGAACGTCCAGGGCCTGAACAAGGTGTGGGCGACGATGCACTGCGGCACCAACCCGGGCGGCCCGTGCAACGAGACCACCGGCATCGGCAACTCCGTCGCGTGTCCGAACACGACCTGTCAGTCCGGCTTCCACACCTACGCGATGGAGTGGGACCGCTCGGTGACTCCGGAGGCGATCCGCTTCTACGTCGACGGCGTCAACTACCACACGGTCACCGCGAACCAGGTCGACGCGACGACCTGGACGAACGCCACCAACCACGGCTACTTCGTCATCCTGAACGTCGCGATGGGCGGCGCGTTCCCGGACGCCTTCGGCGGCGGCCTGGACGCCGCCACCGAGCCGGGTCACCCGATGGTGGTGGACTACGTGCAGGTGCTCCAGGCCGCCGGCAGCGGCGGCGGCACCACTCCGCCGCCGTCCGGCAGCCGGGACGCCTACGGCACGATCCAGGCCGAGTCCTACGACAGCCAGTCGGGCACGGCCACCGAGGCCACGACCGACACCGGCGGCGGCCAGGACATCGGCTCCCTCGCGAACGGCGACTGGGCACTGTTCAAGGCCGTCAACTTCGGTTCCACGACGGCGACCCAGTTCAACGCGCGGGTCGCGAGCGGTGCGGCCGGCGGGGTGAGCGGACTGGTCGAGGTGCGCCTCGACAGCCGTACGGCCCCGCCCATCGGCAGCTTCTCGGTGGCCAACACCGGTGGCTGGCAGTCCTGGCGGACGATCCCAGCGAACATCAGCTCGGTCACCGGCACCCACGACGTCTATCTGACCTTCACCAGCGGCCAGTCGGCGGACTTCGTGAACGTCAACTGGTTCAGCTTCGGTCACTGAGCAACTCCACGGCGACGCCGGACGGTTGGCCTTCACGCATACGTCGGCCCCCGGCGTCGCCGCCCTGCACAACCCCGCCATGGCCTGGCCGGCGCCGGGCCGACCCGGGCTTCCCGGCCGGGCCGGGGCGGCGCTCCGGGTCGGCCGGGCCGGCCGCCCGGGTCCGTCCCTGCACCTGGGTTTCGCCCGGGTCGCCCACGTCGGACTCCCGGCTGCGCCGCATCGCGCCGGGGCCGGCCCCGCCGGGCGCCCCCACCGCACGGCCTCGTCAGCGCAGTTCGGCGCGGAAGGCCACCGGGGTGTGTCCCGTGTGCAGTTGGAAGAACTTGGAGAAGTTCGCCGGGTCGGGGAAGCCCACGGCCGCGCCGACCCGGCCGATCGGCAGGTCCGTGTGGGCCAGGAGCCGCTTCGCCTCCAGGACGACCCGCTTGTCGATGAAGCCCTTGGGCGTCTCGCCGGTGGCCGAGCGGACCGCGCGCACCAGGGTGCGGCGGGAGTAGCCGAGGGCGTCGGCATAGGCGCTGACGCTGTGGTTGGTGGCGAAGTCCTTCTCGACGGCGTCCCTGAAGAGCGTGAAGGTGGTGTCGGCCTGGCGGCGCGCCGCCTCCGCGCCGCTCGCCGCGAGATGCGCCAGCCGCAGCAGGAACGCGGTCAGCGAGTGCCGCAGCACCGCCGTGTGCAGACTGACGGGCAGGGTGCCGTCGGCGCCGCCGTCGTCGTACTCCCCCTGGAGGTGGGTCAGAGCCGCGCGCAGGCCCGCGAGCTCCCGTTCCCGCGGGTGCAGCAGCGGCGGCAGGTCGTAGCGGTACAGGCCGGTGGCCTCGACGGTGGCACGGGGCAGAAAACCGGGCTGCATGGTCAGGACCGTTCCGCGGTACTCGCTCGACTTCGAGAAACGGTGGACCTGGCCCGGACGGATCCACAGCACGTCGCCGGCCGTCGCCGCGTACTCGGCGAAGTCGATCATGTGGCGGACGGGGCCGTCGTCGAAGAGCATCACGACGTGGAAGTCGATGCGGTGCACGCGGTCCAGCGGCGCGTCGTCCGCGCGCCAGGTGCGGCCGGCCCCCATGGGGCCCACCTGCATGCCGACGCCGCCGACGCTCAGCTCGACCGGGAAGGGAAACGTTCTGATCCCGTCAACGCCGCCGTCACCGTCTCCGTCTTGGATGGTTCTGTCCACCATGTCCTTCTCGCGCCGCCCCGGCCACGCCGTCCGTGTCCCACTTTCACCACAGGCTGACACACGGCGACCTTCCCCCGTAAAAGTCCGACTTTTAAGTTTGAACGCATCAGAGCAGCTGACCCCCTCCTATCGAGGACTTCTTGAAGATGAGCACGCAGACACCGAACAGCTTCGAGTGGACCGACAACGACCGGCGTGCCGTCGACACCGCACGTGTTCTCGCGGCCGACGCCGTGCAGCGGGTGGGCAATGGGCATCCCGGAACGGCCATGAGCCTGGCCCCGGTCGCGTACACAATCTTTCAGAAGGTGATGCGGCATGATCCGGCGGACCCCGAGTGGACCGGCCGCGACCGCTTCGTCCTGTCCCCCGGACACACCTCGCTGACGCTCTACACCCAGCTCTTCCTGTCCGGCTACGAACTGGAGCTGGACGACCTCAGGAGCTTCCGTACGCACGGCTCGAAGACCCCGGGTCACCCCGAGTACGGGCACACCGCGGGCGTCGAGACCACCACCGGACCGCTCGGCCAGGGTGTCGCCAACGCCGTCGGCATGGCGATGGCCGCCCGCTACGAGCGCGGCCTGTTCGACCCGGACGCGCCCGAGGGCGCCTCGCCGTTCGACCACACGATCTGGGCGATCGTCTCCGACGGCGACCTGGAGGAGGGCGTCTCCGCCGAGGCGTCCTCGCTGGCCGGCCACCAGAAGCTCGGCAACCTGGTCTTCGTCTACGACGACAACCACATCTCCATCGAGGGCGACACCGCGACCGCGTTCTCCGAGGACGTGCTGGGGCGGTACGAGGCCTACGGCTGGCACACCCAGCGTGTGGAGCCCACGGAGAACGGTGACATCGACGTCTTTGCCCTGTACGCGGCCCTGAAGAACGCCCAGGCCGAGACGGGGCGCCCCTCGATCATCTCGCTGCGCACGATCATCGCCTGGCCCGCCCCGAACGCCCGGAACACCGAGGCCTCCCACGGCTCCGCCCTCGGCGCGGACGAGGTCGCCGCCACCAAGCGCGTCCTCGGCTTCGACCCCGAGCAGTCCTTCGAGGTGACCGACGAGGTCCTCGCCCACACCCGCGCCGCCCTGGACCGCGGCGCCGAGGCCCACGCGGCCTGGGACAAGCGGCTGGCCGAGTGGCGGACCGCCAACCCGGAGCGCGCCCAGCTGTTCGACCGGGTCGTCGCAGGCCAGCTCCCCGAGGGCTGGGAGGACGCACTGCCGGTGTTCGAGCCCGGCAAGTCCGTCGCCACCCGGGCCGCGTCCGGCAAGGTGCTCCAGTCGCTCGGCGCGGTCATCCCCGAGCTGTGGGGCGGCTCCGCCGACCTCGCCGGCTCCAACAACACCACCATCGACAAGACGTCCTCCTTCCTGCCCAGGGGCAACCCGCTGCCCGAGGCCGACCCGTACGGCCGTACCGTCCACTTCGGGATCCGCGAGTTCTCGATGGCCGCGGAGATGAACGGCATCGCGCTGCACGGCAACACCCGCATCTACGGCGGCACGTTCCTGGTGTTCTCCGACTACATGCGCAACGCCGTGCGGATGGCGGCGCTGATGCAACTGCCGGTGACGTACGTGTGGACGCACGACTCCGTCGGCCTCGGCGAGGACGGCCCCACCCACCAGCCGGTCGAGCACCTCGCGTCGCTGCGCGCCATCCCGGGCCTGAACGTCGTCCGCCCCGCCGACGCCAACGAGACGGCGATCGCCTGGGCCGAGATCCTCAAGCGGCACGCCAGCCACCCGGCCCCGCACGGCCTGGCCCTCACCCGCCAGAACGTCCCGACGTACGCGCCCAACTCCGATGCGGCGAAGGGCGGTTACGTGCTCCAGGACTCCTCTTCCGAGGTACCGGACGTCATCCTCATCGCCACCGGCTCCGAGGTGCAGCTCGCCGTCGCCGCGCGCGAGGCGCTCCAGGCCGAGGGGATCGGCGTCCGCGTGGTGTCGATGCCGTCCGTGGAGTGGTTCGAGGAGCAGCCGCGCGAGTACCGCGACCGGGTGCTTCTGCCGTCGGTGAAGGCCCGGGTCGCGGTCGAGGCCGGTATCGGTCTCACCTGGCACCGGTTCGTGGGCGACGCGGGACGCATCGTCTCGCTGGAGCACTTCGGCGCCTCCGCCGACGCGGGGACCCTGTTCGCCGAGTACGGCTTCACCGCCGAGAACGTCGCCGCCGCAGCCCGGGAATCACTCGCCGCCGCGCGTGGTTGATCCGACCGCCAGAAAGAAGATGATCACAGTGACCGAAGCAACCGCGACCGCGGGAGCACTCAAGCGCCTGTCCGACGAGGGCGTGTCCATCTGGTTGGACGACCTGTCGCGGCGCCGGATCGCCTCCGGCAACCTCGCCGAACTCGTCGAGACGAAGAACGTCGTCGGCGTCACCACCAACCCGTCCATCTTCCAGGCCGCCATCGGCTCCGGCGAGGGCTACCAGGAGCAGCTCGCCGACCTGGCGGTGCGGGGCGTCACGGTCGACGAGGCCGTGCGGATGATGACGACGGCCGATGTGCGGGCCGCAGCCGACATCCTGCGTTCCGTGTACAGCGCATCGCATGGGGTCGACGGCCGGGTCTCCATCGAGGTCGACCCCCGGCTGGCCCATGACACGGCGGCCACCGTCGCCGAGGCCAAGCAGCTCGCCTGGCTGGTCGACCGCCCCAACGTCATGATCAAGATTCCGGCGACGAAGGCGGGCCTGCCGGCGATCACCGAGGTCATCGGCCTCGGCATCAGCGTCAACGTCACGCTGATCTTCTCGCTGGAGCGCTACCGCGAGGTCATGGACGCCTATCTGGCGGGCCTGGAGAAGGCGCAGGTCAGGGGCCTGGACCTGGCCGCCGTCCACTCCGTCGCCTCCTTCTTCGTCTCCCGTGTCGACTCCGAGATCGACAAGCGGCTCACCGTCCTCGGCACCGAGGAGGCCCTCGCGCTGAAGGGCCGGGCCGCGCTCGCCAACGCGCGCCTCGCCTACGAGGCCTACGAGGAGGTCTTCACGGGGGACCGCTGGACCGCGCTCGCCGGGGCCAGGGCGAACAAGCAGCGTCCGCTGTGGGCGTCCACCGGGGTGAAGGATCCCGCGTACAAGGACACGCTGTATGTGGACGACCTCGTCGCACCGGGCACGGTCAACACCATGCCCGAGGCCACGCTGAACGCCACCGCCGACCACGGCGACATCACCGGCGACACGGTGACCGGCGGCTATCCGCAGGCCCGTGCCGACCTCGCCGCCGTCGAGGCGCTCGGCATCTCCTACGACGAGGTCGTCACCCGCTTGGAGGACGAGGGTGTCGCGAAGTTCGCGACGGCGTGGCAGGACCTGCTGGACGCGGTCACGAAGTCGCTGATGAGCAAGGGAGTTGACGCGTAATGAGTACCGGTACGCTCGGCGCGGACTGGGAGAACCCACTGAGGGATCCCCGCGACCGACGCCTGCCCAACGTCGCGGGCCCGTCCGGCCTCGTCATCTTCGGCGTGACCGGCGACCTGTCCCGCAAGAAGCTGATGCCCGCGGTGTACGACCTCGCCAACCGCGGTCTGCTTCCGCCGGGCTTCTCCCTCGTCGGCTTCGCCCGCCGTGACTGGGAGGACCAGGACTTCGCGCAGGTCGTCCATGACGCGGTGCGTGAGCACGCGCGGACCCCGTTCCGCGAGGAGGTCTGGCAGCAGCTCGCCGAGGGCATGCGGTTCATCCCCGGCGACTTCGACGACGACACGGCGTTCAAGCAGCTCAAGACGGCCGTGGACGAGCTGGACACCTCCCGCGGCACGGGCGGCAACTTCGCCTTCTACCTCTCCGTGCCGCCGAAGTTCTTCCCCAAGGTCGTCGAGCAGCTGAAGAAGCACGGGCTGGCGAAGGCGCCGGAGGGGGCCTGGCGACGGGCTGTCATCGAAAAGCCGTTCGGGCACAACCTGGCCAGCGCCCAGGAGCTCAACGCGGTCGTGCACGACGTGTTCGAACCCGACCAGGTCTTCCGCATCGACCACTACCTGGGCAAGGAGACCGTCCAGAACATCCTGGCGCTGCGGTTCGCGAACACGATGTTCGAGCCGATCTGGAACCGGTCGTACGTCGACCACATCCAGATCACGATGGCCGAGGACATCGGCATCGGCGGCCGGGCCGGCTACTACGACGGCATCGGCTCGGCCCGGGACGTCATCCAGAACCACCTCCTGCAACTGATGGCGCTCACCGCGATGGAGGAGCCCGCCTCCTTCGACGCGGCCTCGCTGCTCACCGAGAAGCTGAAGGTGCTGAAGGCGGTGAAGCTGCCCGAGGACCTCGGCCGGCACACCGTGCGGGCGCAGTACGCGGGCGCCTGGCAGGGCGGCGCGAAGGTGCGCGGCTACCTGGAGGAGGACGGCATCGACCCGGCCTCCACCACGGACACGTTCGCCGCGGTCAAGCTGAACGTCGACAACCGCCGCTGGGCGGGCGTGCCGTTCTACCTGCGCACCGGCAAGCGGCTCGGCCGCCGGGTCACCGAGATCGCGGTGGTCTTCCAGCGGGCCCCGCACTCCCCCTTCGACTCCACGGCCACCGAGGAGCTCGGGCAGAACGCCATCGTCATCCGCGTCCAGCCGGACGAGGGCATCACGGTGCGGTTCGGCTCCAAGGTGCCGGGCACCTCGATGGAGATCCGGGACGTCACGATGGACTTCGCCTACGGCGAGTCCTTCACGGAGTCCAGCCCCGAGGCGTACGAGCGCCTCATCCTGGACGTGCTGCTCGGCGACGCCAACCTGTTCCCGCGCCACCAGGAAGTGGAAGAGTCCTGGAAGATCCTCGACCCGATCGAGGAGTACTGGGCACGGCACGGCAGGCCCGCGCAGTACGCCTCGGGCAGTTGGGGACCCGAGGAAGCCGACGAGATGCTCGCACGAGACGGACGGAGCTGGCGCAGGCCATGAAGATCGACCTGACCGACACCACGGCAAGCAAGATCAACAAGGCGCTGGTGCAGGGTCGCCGCGCCATCGGCACACCGGCCGTGGGCATGGTCCTGACGATGGTGATCGTCACGGACGAGGAGAACGCCTACGACTCCATCAAGGCGGCCGAGGAGGCGTCGCACGAGCACCCGGCGCGCACCCTGGTCGTCATCAAGCGGCACGCCCGCACCCCGCGCGACCGTACGGCCTCCCGGCTGGACGCCGAGGTCCGGGTGGGCGCCGACGCCGGCACCGGCGAGACGGTGGTCCTGCGGACGTACGGCGAGGTGTCCGAGCACGCCGACTCCGTCGTCCTGCCCCTGCTGCTGCCGGACGCGCCGGTCGTCGTGTGGTGGCCGGTGGACGCGCCGGAGAACCCCGCCAAGGACCCGCTGGGCGCGCTCGCGCAGCGCCGGATCACCGACCTCTACGCCGTCGAGAACCCCCTGTCCGCACTGGAGGCCCGGACGCGCTCCTACGCCCCCGGCGACACCGACCTCGCCTGGACCCGGCTCACGCCGTGGCGCTCGATGCTGGCGGCGGCCCTGGACCAGGCCCGCGTGCCGATCGTCTCGGGGGCCGTGGAGGCCGAGGCGGACAACCCCGCCGCGGAGCTGCTGGCCCGCTGGCTGGAGGCGCGGCTGAACGTCACGATCGACCGCGTCGTCACCGCCGGACCGGTCGTCACAGCCGTGCGCCTGGGCACCGCGGACGGCGACATCGTCATCGACCGCCCCGAGGGCCCCCTGGCCACGCTCACCCTGCCCGGCCAGCCCTCGCGCACCCTCGCCCTGAAGGTCCGCGCCACCTCCGAACTCATCGCCGAGGAGCTTCGGCGCCTCGACGCGGACGAGATGTACGCCGTCGCCCTGCGGGGCGAGGCCGCCAAGGAGACCCCTTCCCATGTCTGACACCCCCTCCGCCCGGCTCGACCGGCGGCCCGAGTGGGCCGCCCTGGAGGACCACCGCGCCCGCTGGCAGGCGCACCTGCGGGAGCTGTTCGCGGCGGACCCGGGGCGCGCGCAGCGCTACGTGGTCCGCGTCGGCGACCTGCGCATCGACTACTCCAAGAACCTGGTCACCGACGAGACGCTCGCCCTGCTGCACGAACTCGCCGCCGCCACCGACGTGTTCGGGCTGCGCGGCGCCATGTTCCGCGGCGAGCGGATCAACCTCACCGAGGACCGCGCGGTCCTGCACACCGCGCTGCGCGCTCCCTCCGGCGCCGTCGTCGAGGTGGACGGCGAGAACGTCGTCCCCCAGGTGCACGCCGTGCTGGACAGGATGAGCGGCTTCGCCGAGCGCGTCCGCTCCGGCGAGTGGACCGGGCACACCGGCCGCCCGATCCGCAATGTCGTCAACATCGGCATCGGCGGCTCCGACCTGGGTCCCGCGATGGCGTACGAGGCCCTGCGGGCCTACACGGCACGGGAGTTGACGTTCCGCTTCGTGTCGAACGTCGACGGCGCCGACCTGCACGAGGCGCTCCTCGACCTGGACCCCGCCGAGACGCTGTTCATCGTCGCCTCCAAGACGTTCACCACGATCGAGACGATCACCAACGCCACCTCGGCCCGGACCTGGCTGCTGGAGGGGCCGGACGGACTCCGCGACGAGAAGGCGGTCGCCAAGCATTTCGTCGCGCTGTCGACCAACGCCGAGAAGGTCGCCGACTTCGGCATCGACACCGCCAACATGTTCGAGTTCTGGGACTGGGTCGGCGGCCGCTACTCCTTCGACTCGGCGATCGGCCTGTCGCTGATGATCGCCATCGGCCCGGAGCGCTTCCGGGAGCTGCTCGACGGGTTCAGGATCGTCGACGACCACTTCCGCACCGCCCCCGCCGAGTCCAACGCCCCGCTGATCCTTGGCCTGTTGGGCATCTGGTACGGCAACTTCTTCGACGCGCAGTCGCATGCCGTACTGCCCTACAGCCACTACCTGTCGAAGTTCACCGCCTATCTCCAGCAGCTCGACATGGAGTCCAACGGCAAGTCGGTGGACCGCGAGGGCCGGCCCGTGCGGTGGCAGACCGGGCCGGTGGTGTGGGGCACCCCGGGCACCAACGGGCAGCACGCCTACTACCAGTTGATCCACCAGGGCACGAAGCTCATCCCGGCCGACCTCCTGGGCTTCGCCCGTCCCGTCGGCGAGCTGAGCAGCGAACTCAAGGCGCAGCACGACCTGTTGATGGCCAACCTGTTCGCGCAGGGGCAGGCGCTCGCCTTCGGCAAGACCGCCGAGGAGGTCCGGGCGGAGGGCGTCGCGGAGGAACAGGTCGCGCACCGCACCTTCCAGGGCAACCACCCGACGACCACGATCCTCAGCTCCGAGCTGACCCCGTCGGTCCTCGGTCAGCTCATCGCCCTCTACGAACACAAGGTGTTCGTGCAGGGCGCGGTGTGGAACATCGACTCCTTCGACCAGTGGGGCGTGGAGCTGGGCAAGGTCCTCGCCAAGCGCGTCGAACCCGCCCTCACCCAGGGCGCCGAGGTCCCCGGCCTCGATCCCTCCACCGCCGCTCTCGTCGCCGCCTACCGCGAACTGAAAGAAGTAGTGAACTGATATGCAGCTCGGTCTGATCGGTCTCGGCAAGATGGGCGGCAACATGCGCGAGCGGATCCGCCGCGCCGGCCACACCGTCGTCGGCTACGACCGCAATCCCGAGGTATCCGACGTCAAGGACCTCGCCGAACTCGTCGACAAGCTCGAAGCCCCCCGCACCGTCTGGGTGATGGTGCCGGCCGGCGCGCCCACCCAGTCCGTCATCGACGAACTC
The DNA here is from genome assembly GCF_044460385.1 of Streptomyces sp. NPDC050121. Lineage (NCBI taxonomy): Bacteria > Bacillati > Actinomycetota > Actinomycetes > Kitasatosporales > Streptomycetaceae > Streptomyces > Streptomyces sp. NPDC050121. Next base: position 264,482 of record NZ_JBITJV010000002.1, read on the forward strand.
GCCGACCTGCTCCAGAGCGGCGACACCGTCGTCGACGGTGGCAACTCCCGCTGGACGGACGACGAGAAGCACGCCGAGGAGCTCGGAGCCAAGGGCATCGGCTTCGTCGACGCCGGTGTCTCCGGCGGCGTCTGGGGCCTGCAGAACGGCTACGCCCTGATGGTCGGCGGCGAGAAGGAGCACGTCGACCGGCTCCAGCCGATCTTCGACGCGCTCAAGCCCGAGGGCCCGTACGGCTATGTCCACGCGGGCAGGGTCGGCGCCGGGCACTTCTCGAAGATGGTCCACAACGGCATCGAGTACGCCATGATGCAGGCCTACGCCGAGGGCTGGGAGCTGCTGGAGAAGGTGGACTCCGTGGAGAACGTGCGCGAGGTCTTCCGGTCCTGGCAGGAGGGCACGGTCATCCGTTCCTGGCTGCTCGACCTGGCCGTCAACGCCCTCGACGAGGACGTGCACCTGGACAAGCTGCGCGGCTACGCGGAGGACTCCGGCGAGGGGCGGTGGACGGTCGAGGCCGCCATCGACAACGCCGTACCGCTGCCCGCCATCACGGCGTCCCTCTTCGCACGGTTCGCGTCCCGCCAGGAGGACTCGCCGCAGATGAAGATGATCGCGGCGCTGCGCAACCAGTTCGGCGGCCACGCCGTCGAGTCGGCGAAGTAGGCCCGCCGTGGGGGACCTTCTGCTGGTCCGCCACGGGGAGACGGAGTGGAGCGTGTCGGGACAGCACACCAGCTGGACCGACCTGCCCCTCACCGCGCACGGCGAGGAACAGGCCAAGTCCCTCGCCCCGCTCCTGTCCGGCCGGACCTTCTCACTCGCCCTGACCAGCCCCCTGCACCGGGCGATACGCACCGCCGAACTCGCCGGCATCGCCGGAGCCGGGCCGGAAGCCGACCTGCACGAGTGGGACTACGGCGCCTACGAGGGCGTCACCACCGTCGACATCCACCGCACCCACCCCACCTGGGACCTGTGGACGGACGGCGTGCCGCCCGGCCCGCAAGGCCACCCCGGGGAGTCGCCCGAGGAGATCGGGCGACGTGCCGACCGGGTGCTGGCCCGGGTGGACACGGCGCTCACGCAGGGCGACGTCGTCCTCGTCGCCCACGCCCATTTCCTCCGGGTGCTGACGGCTCGTCGGCTCGGCCTGCCGCCCGCCGAGGGCCGGTTGTTCCAGCTGGCCACGGGCACGGTCAGCCGACTGTCCTCGGAGCACGAGCGGCCCGTGATCGCCGAATGGAACGTCCGCGCATAGCCGGTTGACACCGCTCGAGAAGGCCCGCCAGAGTCGCGGCTGATGGAGATCAACGATCTGACACCGGCCGAACAACGACTGTGGCGGGCCTTCGCCACGGGGACGACCGTGGACTTCCGCGGGGACGGCGAGGAGGACGGCCCCGAACGGACAGTCCGGGCCGCCGTGTTGCGGGCGCTGCTCCTCAACGGGCCACGGGAGCCCGGCGAGGTGGCGGCCCTCAAGCTCATGGGGGTGCGGATCACCGGTGAGTTGGATCTGCGGTCCGCGACCGTCGACAGTGTCGTCCGCGTCAATCACTGCCGCTTCGACGCCGTGCCCCGCCTCGCCGGCGCCCACCTCAACTACCTCAATCTGCGCGACTGCGTGCTGCCCGGTCTGGCGGCGGCGCGCAGCCGGATCGAGGGCAGCCTGCGACTGACGCGCTGCCGGATCGAGGGCCCGGTGCGGCTCGGCGGGGCGCAGATCGCCGGGGCGCTCTTCGTGGACCAGGCCGACATCACCTCCACGGATCCCGCGCAACCCGCGCTCTCGCTCAACCAGCTCACCCTCGACGACGACCTGTGCGCCCGTGGTCTGCGCTCCCACGGGGCGATCCGGCTCGACGGCGCCACCGTGGCCGGCTCGATCGACCTGGAGGACGCCGAGCTGACCAACCCCGGCGGCTTCGTCCTGCAGGCGGAGGCCCTCGACGTGGGCGCCAACCTGCTGGGCCGGCGGATGCGCGCACAGGGCCGGATCGATCTGCGCGGCGCCCGCATCCCCGGCCGGGTGGACCTGCTGCGCACCTCGCTGACCAACCCGGGCGGCACCGCCCTGCGGGCCAGCAGCTGCGTGATAGGCGAACTCTGGCTGCGCGAGGGCACCCCTGTGGAGGGCAGGCTCAATCTGCGGCGCGCCGAGATAGGCCAGCTCCAGCTGGAGCCCGAGATGCTGCCCGACCATGTGCGGCTGCTGGACCTCACGTATACCTTCCTCACCCCGCACGAGCCCGCCGAGCGACGCCTGCCGATGCTGGAACGCGACGACGGCGCGTTCGACCCGCACGCCTACGAACAGCTGACGGCGGCCTACCGCCGCATCGGCGACGACCGGGCGGCGCGGGTCGTGCAACTGGCCAAGCAGCGCCGTCACCGCTCCACGCTCTCGTGGTACGGCCGCCTGTGGGGCCACCTCCAGGACGGAGCCGTCGGCTACGGCTTCCGCCCGCTGCGCGCGGCCGTCTGGCTGCTGTCGCTGCTCGCCGTCGGCTCGATCGTCTACGCGGGACACCACCCGCCCGCGCTCAAGGCCGGCGAGGCACCCCACTTCAACCCGGTCTTCTACACCCTCGACCTGCTGCTGCCGGTGATCTCCTTCGGGCAGGAGGAAGCGTTCGCGCCGACCGGCTGGTACCAGACGCTGTCCTACGTCCTCATCGTCACCGGCTGGATCCTCGCCACCACGGTCGTCGCCGGTGTGACCAGGACCGTCAGCCGGCAGTAGGAGGTCAGCGCACGGCGTGCTGCGCGGCCAGCCGCACCGGCGCGCCCGCGGCGCCGTAGCCCCGGTAGCCGCCGTCGCGCTGGACGAGTTCGAAGAAGACGCGGCCGACGGTGTGCGTGTAGCAGTGCCTGAAGACGCCGTGCTCGTCCCGGTCGTAGAGGATGCCGAGGTCGCGGTAGGTCTCCAGCTCGCCGTCGGCGAACGCGAAGCGGGCCGCGAGGTCGTCGTAGTAGTTCGCCGGGATGCGCAGCAGGCGGCCGCCGGCCGCGGTGAGGCGGCGGGCCGCGGCGAGCACGTCGTCGGTGGCCAGCGCGATGTGGCGGGCCTGCGCGGTGCCGTCGCCGGGGGCGGCGCCGACGATGAGCGGGAAGCGGACGCTGCCGTCGGCGTTGGTGACCGCGCGGCTGCGCAGCAGCCCGTAGGGGTCGGCGACGTCGACGCTCTCCTGGGCGTCGAGGCCGAGGACACCGCGGTGGAAGAGGACCGCCTCGTCGAAGTGGTGCCAGGGCTGGGTGAGCGCGATGTGGTCGATACGGACGTCCGCCCGGGCCGCGGACGCCGGGGCGGGTGCGGGGACGGGGCGGCGCGGCAGGTCTTCGAAGTCGGCGCGCCAGTCGGGCAGTTCGGGCCGGTTCGTCGCGCACAGGAAGAGCTCGGTGCCGTCGGGGGCGGCGACGGCGTCGAGCGGGGCGTCCTCGGCGGCGCGGCGGCGCGGCAGCACGGGGGCGAGCAGGGCCTCGGCGCGGCGCGCGGCGGCGGCCGGGTCCGGTGACTTGAGGCCGATCGCGGCGAGGGCGGTGCCGTCGGTGGAGGTCCCCCCGCTCGGGCGAAGCCGAGGGTGGGGGAGGGCGGCCGGGCCGGTGTTGACCAGGATGCGGGCCTCGCCCTGCTCCCACAGCTCGACCGGTTTGCCGCGGTGGCGGGCGGTGCGGGCGAAGCCGAGCCCGCCGAGCAGGGTGGTGAGGGGTTCGGCGTCGTGGGTGACGAGTTCGGCGAAGGCGACGCCGGTGGGGGCGGCCGGGGAGGGCAGGTCGGTGAGCCCGAGTTCCTCCTGCAGAAGGAGCAGGGAGCGGCGGGCGTCGACAGCGGTGGGGCCGGCCTCGGCCTGCCGGAAGACGTCGTTGAAGACCTCCAGGGAGAGCGGTCCGTCGTAACCGGTGCGCAGGACGTGTCTCACCAGCCCGGCTACGTCGAATCCGCCCTGGCCGGGGAAGCAGCGGTGGTGCCGGCTCCACTGCAGGACGTCCATGCCGAGCAGCGGGGCGTCGGCCAGTTGGAGGAAGAAGATCTTCTCGCCGGGGATGTCCTCGACGGCTTTCGGATCGCTGCCCCGGGAGAGGATGTGGAAGCTGTCCAGGCAGGTGCCGAGCGCCGGGTGACCGGCCGTCTCGACGATGTGCCAGGCGTGGTCGTACGTGCTGACGTGCCGTCCCCAGGCGAGCGCCTCGTAGGCGACGCGGATGCCGAAGTCCTGGGCCAGGTCGGCCAGTCGGCTCAACTGCTCGGCGGCGAGGGCGTCGTCGTCCGTGGCCTGCGGGGAGACGCTGGAGCAGACCAGGACGGTGTCCGCGCCGAGCCGGCCCATCAGCTCGAACTTGTGCCGGGCGCGGCGCAGGTTGCGGGCGAATTCCTCGGCGGGCACGGCCTCGATGTCCCGCATCGGCTGGTAGAGGTCGACGGTCAGGCCGAGGTCGGCGCAGCGGGCGCGGATCTCCTGCGGGGTGAGGGGGCTGGCGAGCAGGTCGTTCTCGAAGATCTCCACGCCGTCGAATCCGGCCCCGGCGGCGGCCGTGAGCTTCTCGGTGAGGGATCCGCTGAGGGAAACGGTTGCTATGGACGTACGCACCTGGGCACCTCTGCTTCGGATTACTTCGGGGCGGCGACGGCGCCGGCCAGCTCGGCGATGTCGGCGAGCATGCGGGCACTGTCGGGCTCACGGCCGGTGAACAGACGGAACGCGTCCGCGGCCTGGAAGACGGCCATGCCGCCGCCGTCGAGCGTGGCGCAGCCCAGGGCTCCGGCGGTGCGCAGCAGCTCGGTCTCCAGGGGGCGGTAGACGACCTCGGCGACCCACAGGCCGGGGCGCAGCAGCTCCGCGGGGAACGGCAGGCCGGGGTGGGCGGCCATGCCGGTGGGGGTGGCGTGCACGATGCCGTCGGCACGCGTGAGCAGGTCGGCCAGCCGGTCAGGGGTGGCGTACGCGGCCCGGCCGGGACCGAAGTGGCGGTTCAGCGAGCCGGCGAGGTCCGCGGCCCGGTCGGGCAGCGCGTCCACGACGGTGACCTGTCCGGCGCCAAGGGTGAGGGTGGCGTGCGCGACGGCCGCGCCGGCGCCGCCCGCGCCCAGCTGAACGACGCGCTCCAGCGGGACGTCCGGCAGACCCCTTGCGAAAGAGGCGGCGAAACCGGTCACGTCGGTGTTGTGGCCGACGGCCCGGCCGTCCTCGAAGACGACCGTGTTGACCGCGCCGAGCGCTTCGGCCTGCGCGGAGAGCGCATCCAGGTGCGGGATGACCAGCTGCTTGCACGGATGCGTGATGTTGAGGCCGTCGAAGCCGAGGTCTCGCGTGGCCCGCACCAGGTCGCCCACCGCCTCGGGGCCGACCGCGAGGGCGTCGAGGTCGAGGAGGCGGTACAGGTACCGCAGCCCCTGCCGGTCGGCCTCCCGTTCGTGCAGCGCCGGGCTGAGCGACGGGCCGATACCGGAACCGATCAGCCCGACGAGATACGAGTCCTGGGAGACGACGGCCACGGCAAACCTCCTATGCGCTGACTAATGTACGAACTGGTGAGTTAGTCATAGCACCAAGCCGGGTCGGGGGGAAGCCCTCTCTCGCCATGGGGCCGGGCCGGGCTTCTAGAATCCCGTCACGCGACCATGCAGCGCCCCACCGCCCGAAGGAACCCGATGACCAGCGTCGACGAACCGGTACGACCCGCCGGGCGCAGCCGTGACGCCGCCCGCACCCAGGCCGAGATCCTCGACGTGGCCACCCGCGAGTTCGCCCGGGTCGGCTACGCGGGCGCCCGGGTGGACGACATCGCCGCCCTCACCAGCACCACGAAGCGGATGATCTACTACTACTTCGGCGGCAAGGAGCAGCTGTTCACGGCCGTCCTGGAGCGGGCGTACGGCGTGATCCGCGAGGCGGAGCAGCGGCTCGACGTGGAGCACCTCGACCCGGTCGCGGCCATCCGCCGGCTGGCGGAGCTGACCTTCGACCACCACGAGGAGCATCCCGACTTCATCCGGCTGGTGAGCATCGAGAACATCCACGAGGCCGAGCACATCGCCGCCTCCGAGAAGCTCGGGCGGATCGGCTCCCCCGCCCTCGACGTGATCCGCCGCATCCTGGCCTCCGGGCAGGAGTCCGGGCTGTTCACGGCCGAGGTGGACGCCGTCGACCTGCACGCGATGATCAGCTCTTTCTGCTTCTTCCGGGTGGCCAACCGGCACACGTTCGGCGCACTGTTCGGCCGCGACCTGGTCGACCCGGCCCAGCGCGAGCACTACCGCACCATGCTCGGCGACATGGTGATCGCCTATCTGACGGCGGAGCGGACGACGGAGCGGACGACGGAGCCGTCGGCGAACTGAGCGGACCGGGCGGGCCGAGGGAACCCGAGCGGGCCGAGCCGCGGCGTACGCGCAGCCTCTTGACACCCGGGAAACGTGGGCGCAACATCCCTACCCATCACCACTAACTATCTAGTGGGTTAATTAGCCGGAGCGCGCCCGGCGCGGCCGGGCCGTCCCGTCACCCCTGGGATCCGGCACTTCTCCCCATCGCTCACTCCGCTTACGTTGGAGTTCCCCCGAAGGAGCACGCCGTGTCCGTCCCCTCCGCCGCACCCCCCGGCCAGCCGAAGAAGGCCGCCACGGCCGCCTGGATCGGCAGTGCCCTGGAGTACTACGACTTCTTCATCTACGGCAGCGCGGCCGCCCTGATCTTCCCGAAGGTCTTCTTCGACGAGTCGGACCCGGCCACCGCGACGTTGCTGTCGCTGGCCACGTTCGGCGTCGCCTATGCGGCCCGGCCCGTCGGCGCGCTCTTCCTCGGACACTTCGGCGACCGGGTGGGCCGTAAGAAGATCATGGTCTTCACGCTCATCCTGATGGGCGTCTCGACGTTCCTCATCGGCTGCCTGCCCACCCGCGCCCAGGTCGGCGGCCTCGCGCCGATCCTGCTGGTGCTGTGCCGTGTCCTGCAGGGCATCTCCGCGGCCGGCGAGCAGGCCAGCGCCAACTCCATGACGCTGGAACACGCGCCGCCGCACCGGCGGGGCTTCTTCACCAGTTTCACCCTCAGCGGCACCCAGGGCGGTCAGCTCCTCGCCACGCTCGTCTTCCTCCCGATCGCCGCACTGCCCGAGGACCAGCTGCTGTCGTGGGGGTGGCGGGTGCCGTTCTGGCTGAGCATCGCGGTCGCCGTCGTCGGCTACGTCATCCGCCGCAAGCTGGAGGAGACGCCGGCCTTCGCCGCCCAGCAGGCCACCGGCGAGGTCGTCAAACTGCCGCTGGCGGTGCTGCTGCGCGAGCACTGGGCGGACGTCCTGCGGGTGATCGCGGGTGCGCTGGTCGCCTCGGTCAGCACCATCTTCACCGTGTGGGCGCTGGCGTACGCGACCAGTGACGCGGTCGGCATGAGCCGGTCCTCCATGCTGTGGGTCGGCGCGCTGGCCAATCTGGTCGCGCTTGCGGCCATCCCCCTGTGGGCCACGCTCTCCGACCGCATCGGCCGTCGGCCGGTGTTCCTGATCGGCGCGGCCGGCAGCGCGGTGATGATGTTCGCCTACCTGTGGGCGATCTCCACCGGCTCCTACCCGCTGGTCCTGCTCCTGGGCATCGTCACGTTCGGCGTGGTCTACAGCGCCGCCAACGGCGTGTGGCCCTCCTTCTACGGCGAGATGTTCTCCACCCGCGTCCGGCTGTCCGGCATGGCGATCGGCACCCAGATCGGCTTCGCCGTGGCCGGTTTCGCGGTCACCTTCGCCGCGCAGATCGCGGGCCCGGACGGCGACGACTGGTCCTCGGTGGCCCTCTTCACGGCGGCGCTGTGTGTCCCGCCGGTGATCGCGGCCCTGTCGGCCCGGGAGACCGCGAAGGTTCCGACGGAACTGCTGGGCGAGCGGGACGCGCACAAGGCGGCACAGCCGGAAACCGTCACCGCCTGATTCAGCGGGTCACGCCGCCCGGGCCCCTGTCGGCCTCCCCCTGACCTCACGAGCCCCCGGACGCCTTCGCGGCTCCGGGGGCTCGGGCGTGGGGCGGCGGATCCGCTAGGGCGTGTTTCGAAAGTCCCGTCTGGCCCGCGACGCCTGGCACGGCGCCTCGCCGCGTTGTCGGGGTCGTCCGCGTACGCCCAGTACGCGGAC